>NZ_JBFRDD010000018.1:0-130779 GCF_052113425.1 Cupriavidus sp. YAF13 | reverse complement strand
GCGCCGGCCGCCGCCGCTCCGGCGCAGGCCCCGGCCGCGCCCGCCAAGGAAAAAGCCAAGGCACAGCCCGCCGCGGCCGCGCACGCACAGGAGAACGGCTCCATCCGCGTGCCCACCGAAAAGGTGGACCAGATCATCAACCTGGTGGGCGAACTGGTCATCACGCAATCGATGCTGGCGCAGACCGCATCCGCGCTCGATCCGGTGCTGTTCGACCGCTTGTTCTCCGGCATGGGCCAGCTCGAGCGCAATGCGCGCGACCTGCAGGAAGCGGTGATGTCGATCCGCATGATGCCGATGGACTACGTCTTCTCGCGCTTCCCGCGACTGGTGCGCGACCTGGCCGGCAAGCTGGGCAAGCAGATCGACCTGATTACCTTCGGCAAGGCCACCGAGCTCGACAAGAGCCTGATCGAACGCATCATCGACCCGCTGACCCACCTGGTGCGCAACAGCCTGGACCACGGCATCGAGACACCGGACTTGCGCGTTGCCGCGGGCAAGGAACCCACCGGGCAGCTGATCCTGTCGGCCCAGCACCACGGTGGCAACATCGTCATTGAAGTGAGCGACGACGGCGGTGGCCTGCGCCGCGACAAGATCCTCGCCAAAGCGCTGCAGAATGGCCTGCCGGTGTCGGAGAACATCAGCGACGATGAAGTCTGGCAGCTGATCTTCGCACCGGGCTTCTCCACCGCCGAAGCGGTGACCGACCTGTCCGGCCGCGGCGTGGGCATGGACGTGGTCAAGCGGAACATCCAGGAAATGGGCGGCCACGTCGAGGTTACCTCGCGTCCCGGCCAGGGCACCACCACCCGCATCGTGCTGCCGCTGACGCTGGCGATCCTGGACGGCATGTCCGTCAAGGTGGGCGCCGAGACCTTCATCCTGCCGCTGAACTGCGTGATGGAATCGCTGCAGCCCAAGCCGGAGGACGTGCACACGGCTGCCAACAACGACCGCGTGATGCATGTGCGCGGCGAGTACCTCCCGCTGCTGGAACTGCACCGCGTGTTCAACGTGGCCGAAGCCGTGCACGAGCCGACCCRGGGCATCGCCGTGATCCTGCAGGCCGAAGGCAAGCGCTTCGCGCTGCTGGTGGACCAGCTGATCGGCCAGCACCAGGTCGTGCTGAAGAATCTCGAAACCAACTACCGCAAGGTGCCTTGCATTTCCGCCGCCACCATCCTTGGCGACGGCAGCGTGGCACTGATCGTGGACGTCGGCGCGCTGCAGCGCACCGGAGTGCGCCGCCAAGACCCGGCGCTTGCTTAACGCTCAGGAGAACAAGACATCATGGCCGGCATCGGACACATCGATACCCCCGGGAGCGAAGCTTCTGGGCAGGAGTTCCTGGTTTTCACGCTGGGAAGCGAAGAGTATGGCATCGACATTCTCAAGGTGCAGGAGATCCGCGGCTACGACGCGGTGACCCGCCTGGCGAATGCGCCTGACTTCATCAAGGGCGTGACCAATCTGCGCGGCGTGATCGTGCCGATCGTGGACCTGCGCCTGAAGTTCCGCCTGGGCAACGTGCGCTATGACCACCAGACCGTGGTCATCATCCTCAATATCGCCGGCCGTGTGGTTGGCATCGTGGTGGATGGCGTATCGGACGTGCTGACCCTGACCGGCGAAGCCATCAAGCCGGCGCCGGAGTTCGGCGTCTCGGTTTCCAACGATCACCTGACCGGCCTTGGCACTGTCGACGGCCGCATGCTGATCCTGATCGACATCGAGAAGCTGATGACCAGTGCCGAAATGGAATTGGTCGAAGCCGAGCTCGCCTGATCCCGACCGGATCCGCCTGAGTTCGCCAAAGCAAGCCCCAGCAAGACCACGGCCAAAAGCCCCGCAACACATGACGCAGCCTCGCCCAACCGCCTTTGCCGCCGGCCCGCAATCGGCGCAGCCCGCTTCCCTGCGGCGCGACGAGCCGCGTGACTTCCTGCTGACCGAGCGGGACTTCGAGAAGATCCGCGCGATGATTCATCGCCGCGCGGGCATCTCGCTTGGCAGCCACAAGCGAGAGATGGTGTACAGCCGGCTGGCGCGACGGCTGCGCACGCTGCAGCTGGTCGATTTCGGCACTTACCTGGCGATGCTGGACGCCGATGACGGCTCGGACGAGTGGGAGTTCTTTACCAACGCGCTCACCACCAACCTGACGTCGTTCTTCCGCGAAGCCCATCACTTCCCCTTGCTGGCGGAGCACGCCAAGAAGACCGGCCGGCCCTACTCGGTATGGTGCTCGGCCGCGTCCACCGGCGAGGAGCCCTACTCGATCGCCATCACGCTGGCTGAAGCGCTCGGCGAGCGCGCCGCCACTGTGCTGGCCACCGATATCGACACCCAAGTGCTGGCCAAGGCCCGCTCCGGTGTCTATACGGCCGAGCAGGTGAACAAGCTCTCGCCCGAGCGGCTCAAGCGCTTCTTCCTCAAGGGCACCGGCCAGCGCGCCGGCGCGGTCAAGGTCAAGCCGGAACTGGCGGGCACCATCAGTTTCGAGCCGCTGAACCTGCTGGCGCCGGACTGGGGGATTCGCGAGAAGTTCGATGCGATCTTCTGCCGCAACGTGATGATCTATTTCGACAAGCCTACCCAGGGCAAGATCCTGGAGCGCTTCGTGCCGCTGCTCAAGCCGCACGGGTTGCTGTTCGCTGGCCACTCCGAGAATTTCTCCTACGTGACGCGCGCCTTCCAGCTGCGCGGGCAGACTGTCTATGAACTGGCGCCGCAGTCGGCCCGGCTGGGAGGATCGTGATGCGCACGCCCCAATTGCCGGAGGCGATCGCCACCCGCAGTTACTTTGACCGTGAATTCGGCAAGCAAGCCATCAAGCTGCTGCCCAACGAGTATTACGTGACCCGCGAAGACGTGGTGCTGACCACGGTGCTCGGTTCGTGCGTAGCGGCATGCATCCGCGACGAGACGGCCGGGGTAGGGGGCATGAACCATTTCATGCTGCCGGATGACGATGGCGTGGGCGCCGACCGGCTGCTGTCCGCGTCGATGCGCTACGGCTGCTACGCGCTGGAAGTGCTGGTCAACGAACTGCTGAAGATGGGCGCGCGGCGCGAGCGGCTCGAAGCCAAGGTGTTTGGCGGCGGCGCGGTGCTGGCCAACATGACCACGCTCAACATCGGCGACCGCAATGCGGAGTTCGTGATCCGTTACCTGAAGACCGAAGGGATCCGGCTGGCCGCGCAGGACCTGCGCGGCCCGCATGCGCGCCGGGTCAGCTATTTCCCGCTTACCGGGCTGGCGCTGGTGCGTCGGCTCACGCGCCAGGACGACCAGGTGGTGGTCGAGCGTAACGAACGCGCGCTGGCACGCGCCATTGCCAACTCCGCGACGACGCCCGCACAGGGCGGCGCGGAACTGTTTTCACGGCGTGCACCATCGGCTGCCGTTTCCTGATACGACGAGGACTTTTTCCAGACATGACTGCGGCCAAGATCAAGGTATTGTGCGTGGACGACTCCGCGCTGATACGCAGCCTGATGACGGAGATCATCAACAGCCAGAGCGATATGGAGGTGGTAGGCACCGCCCCCGATCCGCTGGTGGCGCGCGACCTGATCAAGCGCCTGAATCCGGATGTACTGACGTTGGACGTGGAAATGCCGCGCATGGATGGGCTGGATTTCCTTGAACGGCTGATGCGCCTGCGCCCGATGCCGGTGCTGATGGTATCGTCGCTGACCGAGCGCGGCTCGGAAATCACGATGCGCGCGCTGGAACTCGGCGCGGTGGATTTCGTCACCAAGCCCAAGCTCGGCATCCGCGACGGCCTGATGGATTACACCGACACCATCGCCGACAAGATCCGCGCCGCGTCGCGCGCACGCATCCGCAGCAACGCACCCGCCAGCGGGGAAGCGGCAGCGCCGGCGACCCCGATGCTGCGCAGCCCGTTGCTGTCCACGGAAAAGCTGATCATCGTGGGGGCGTCCACCGGCGGCACCGAGGCCATCAAGGATTTCCTGATGCCGATGCCGCCCGATTGCCCCGCGGTGCTGATCGTCCAGCATATGCCGGCTGGCTTCACGCGTTCGTTCGCGCAGCGCCTGGATGGCCTGTGCCGGATCACGGTCAAGGAAGCGGAGCACGGCGAGCGCGTGTTGCCCGGCTACGCTTATATCGCCCCGGGAGATTCGCACCTGCTGCTCGCGCGCAGCGGGGCCAACTATGTGGCCCACCTGTCGCAGGAGCCGGCGGTCAACCGCCACCGGCCGTCGGTGGAAGTGCTGTTCGACTCGGCCGCCAGGCATGCCGGCAAGAATGCCATCGGCGTGATGCTGACGGGCATGGGCAAGGACGGGGCGCAAGGCATGCTGCGCATGCGCGAGGCCGGTGCTTATAACCTGGCGCAGGACGAGAGCAGTTGCATCGTATTCGGCATGCCCAAGGAGGCGATTGCCGCCGGTGGGGTGCATGAGGTAGTACCGCTGCACGCGATGAGCCAGCGCGTGATGGCACGCCTGGCCACCTTCGGGACACGCGCGCAGCGAGTTTGACAGGGCACAAGCGCTGGCCCGGCCGCATACCGGCGGGGCCAGCGCAAGTATTGCAGCAACTTTCCACAACTGTATTGGAGCCGTTAGAGTGGACAAGAACATGAAGATCCTGGTGGTCGATGACTTCCCCACCATGCGTCGCATCATCCGCAACCTGCTTAAGGAACTGGGCTTTGCCAACGTCGAGGAAGCCGAAGACGGCGCCGCTGGCCTGGAGAAAGTCAAGGACGGCAGCTTCCAGTTCGTCAT
Source organism: Cupriavidus sp. YAF13 (assembly GCF_052113425.1). Taxonomy (NCBI): domain Bacteria; kingdom Pseudomonadati; phylum Pseudomonadota; class Betaproteobacteria; order Burkholderiales; family Burkholderiaceae; genus Cupriavidus; species Cupriavidus sp. YAF13. The sequence goes on along the minus strand of NZ_JBFRDD010000018.1, from coordinate 126,010 downwards.
TTCCGACTGGAACATGCCGAACATGGACGGCCTGAGCATGCTGCAGGCGATTCGCGCCGAAGGGGCGCTCGCCAAGCTGCCGGTACTGATGGTGACGGCCGAGGCCAAGAAGGAAAACATCATCGCCGCGGCACAGGCCGGCGCGAACGGCTATGTGGTCAAGCCGTTCACGGCTGCGACGCTCGATGAGAAGATTACCAAGATCTTCGAGAAGCTGGCGAAGGAAGGGGCATAAGGTGGGCGATATGTCGACGACTCCGACGCTAAGCAACGAATCTGCCGAGCAGCTGTTCCAGCGCATTGGCGCCCTGACACGGATGCTGCGCGACAACATGCGCGAATTGGGGCTCGACAAGGAAATCGAGCGCGCCGCGCAGGCCATCCCCGACGCGCGTGACCGCCTGAGCTATATCGCCTCCATGACCGAGCAGGCTGCCGAGCGCACGCTGACCGCGGTGGAGCTGGCGCAGCCGATCCAGTCCGGCATGGAGAAGCAGGCCGAGGCGCTCGACAAGCGCTGGGAAGCCTGGTTCGAAACGCCGGTGGAGCTGGGCGACGCGCGCGAGCTCGTGCTCGACACCCGCGCCTTCCTGACGGACGTGCCGCAGCAGGCGCGCGCCACCGGCAGCCATCTGCTCGACATCATGATGGCGCAGGACTTCCAGGACCTGACCGGCCAGGTCATCAAGAAGATGATGGACATGATTCACTCCCTGGAGCAGGAACTGCTGCAGGTGCTGATCGACAATGTCCCGGCCGATCGCCGCGTGGAAGCGCCGTCGACGTTGATGAACGGGCCGCAGGTGAACCCCGAAGGCAAGGCCGACGTGGTCTCCGACCAGTCACAGGTCGACGACCTGCTCGCCAGCCTGGGCTTCTGATCGCCAGGCACGGACCGCGGCGCCGCTAGCGGCGCCGTGCCGTCCCGCGTGCGCCCCTTCCCCGGGGTGCACTGCCGGAGCGCCCTCGCCGCCAAGGCGGGGGCTGCGCATCGCGCATGCCGGCCCTCCCGCGCGCCGCGCGTGCGCCGCGCGCCCCGCCCAAGCGCCGCCATCGCGCAAACAGCGCCAGAATCCCAGTCCTATTCCGGCTAATGCCCGCCGGTTTCCGCTCCGATAATCGATCCTGACGAACGGCCGTATGCCGCTTCGTAACGGAGCGGCCATGTCCGAAGAAAGCGATCTCGAGAAAACCGAACCTGCCTCAGCGCGGCGCCTGGAAAAGGCGCGCGAAGAGGGGCAGGTTGTGCGTTCGCGCGAGCTCGCCACGCTGATCATGCTGATGAGCGGCGTAGTGGGCCTGTCGACGCTGGGCGGCACGCTTGCCAACAAGCTTGATGCCGTGTTGCACGCCAGCCTGGCTTTCGAGCCTGCGATCGCCTTCGACACGACGCGCATGATGTCGCGCTTTGGCATCGCGGTCTGGGAGGGCCTGCTGGCCTTCCTGCCGCTGCTGCTGTTCTTTGGCGCGGCAGCGCTGGCTGGCCCCATGCTGCTGGGCGGCTGGATGTTCTCCGCCAAGTCGTTCGCCCCGGATTTCTCCCGCCTCTCGCCGCTCAAGGGGCTGGGCCGGTTGTTCTCCTCGCAGTCGCTGGTGGAACTGACCAAGGCCATTGCCAAGGCGCTGCTGGTTGGCAGCGTGGCCGGCTGGGTGTTGTGGCGGCGGTTGCCCGAGGCCATCGCGCTGATGAGCGCGCCGATCCACGAAGCGCTGCTGCACATGCTGGAGATGGTGCTGAGCTGCACCGCGATGGTGGCGGGTTCGCTGGTGCTGGTGGCCGCGCTCGACGTGCCCTGGCAGTACTGGACCTTCTACAAGAAGCTGCGCATGACCAAGGAAGAGGTCAAGCAGGAGCACAAGGACAGCGATGGCGACCCGCACATCAAGGCGCGCATCCGCCAGCAGCAGCGTGCCATGGCCAAGCGCCGCATGATGTCCGAAGTGCCGAAGGCGGATGTGGTGGTCACCAACCCCACCCACTTTGCCGTGGCGCTGCGCTACGAAGAAGGCCGCATGAGCGCACCGCGCGTGGTCGCCAAGGGCAGTGACGCGATTGCCGCGCGCATTCGCGAGATTGCCGTCGAGAACGGCGTGCCGTTGCTGTCCGCGCCGCCGCTGGCGCGCGCGCTGCATCGTCACGTCGAGCTGGGCAGGGAAATCCCTGCCGGCCTGTACACCTCCGTGGCCGAAGTCCTGGCCTGGGTCTATCAACTGAAGCACTGGCATCACAGCAGCGGCCCGCATCCGGCGGCACCCTCCGATCTGCTGGTGCCTGACGAGTTAGCCGTACCGGAAAGCCAAGCATGAACGCATTGACCTCGCTGTTCAAACTGCCGGGGGGCCAGACAGGCGGGCAGATGAAGGCCCTGGCCGGCCCGCTGCTGATCATCATGATCCTCGGCATGATGATCCTGCCGCTGCCGCCCTTTATCCTGGATCTGCTGTTCACGTTCAACATCGCCCTGTCGATCATGGTGCTGCTGGTGGGCATGTACACGCAGAAGGCGCTGGACTTCGCCGCCTTCCCGGCGGTGTTGCTGTTCACCACGCTGCTGCGCCTGTCGCTCAACGTGGCCTCGACGCGGGTCGTGCTGATGGAAGGGCACACCGGGCCGGATGCCGCGGGCAAGGTGATCGAGGCCTTCGGCCACTTCCTGGTCGGCGGCAACTTCGCGGTGGGCATCGTGGTGTTCGCGATTCTGGTGGTGATCAACTTCATGGTCATCACCAAGGGCGCGGGGCGTATCGCCGAAGTTGGCGCGCGCTTCATGCTAGACGCCATGCCCGGCAAGCAGATGGCGATCGACGCCGACCTCAACGCCGGCCTGATCAATGAAGACGGCGCCAAGAAGCGCCGTGCCGAGGTCTCGCAGGAATCGGACTTCTACGGCGCGATGGACGGCGCCAGCAAGTTCGTGCGCGGCGATGCCGTGGCGGGTCTGATGATCATGTTCATCAACGTCGGCGCCGGCATGGTGGTCGGCATGGTGCAGCATGACCTGGACTTCGCCACCGCGGTGCGCAACTACACGCTGCTGACCATCGGCGATGGCCTGGTCGCGCAGATCCCGGCGCTGGTGATTTCCACCGCCGCGGGTGTGATCGTCTCGCGGGTCTCCAACGAGCAGGACGTGGGCCAGCAGCTGACCGGCCAGCTGTTCTCCAATCCGCGCGTGCTCTACCTGACCGGCGCCATCATTGGCATGATGGGCATCATCCCGGGCATGCCGCACTTCGCCTTCCTGGCCTTCGCCGGCGCGCTGGTGTGGTTCGGCCGCTATGTGGCACGCCGCGACGTGGCGCAGGCGCAGGAAAAGAAGCGCGAGGACCGTACCCCCTCAGTGGCGCCTGAATCGACCGAAGCCAGCTGGGACGATGTCACCCTGGTCGATCCGCTCGGCATGGAAGTGGGCTATCGCCTGATCCCGCTCGTGGACCGCGCGCAGAACGGCGAGCTCCTCGGGCGCATCAAGAGCATCCGCAAGAAGGTGGCGCAGGAGATCGGCTTCCTGGTGCCGGTGGTGCATATCCGCGACAACCTGGAACTCAAGCCCAACGCCTACCGCATCACGCTCAAGGGCGTGGAGATCGGCCGCGGCGAGGCCGCGCCCGGGCAGTGGATGGCGATCAACCCCGGCCAGGTGTCCGGCGCGCTGCCGGGCACGCCCAGCCAGGACCCGGCCTTTGGCCTGCCCGCGGTGTGGATCGAGAGCGGTCTCAAGGAGCAGGCGCAGACCTACGGCTACACGGTGGTGGACGCAAGCACGGTAGTGGCGACTCACCTCAACCACCTGATCCACATTCACGCGGCCGAGCTGCTTGGCCGCCAGGAAGTGCAGGCGCTGCTCGACCGCATCGCCAAGGAATCTCCCAAGCTCACCGAAGACCTGGTTCCCAAGGTCATCACGCTCACCGCGCTGCAAAAGATCCTGCAGAACCTGCTGGACGAAAGCGTGCCGATCCGCGACATGCGCACCGTGCTGGACGTGGTGGCCGAGCACGCGCCCAAGGTCAGCGATCCCAACGAGCTCACCTCGCTGGTGCGCATGGCGCTGGGCCGCGCCATCACCCAGCAGTGGTTCCCCAACGGCGCCGACCTCCAGGTCATCGGCCTTGACGCTGGCTTGGAACGCGTGCTGTCGCAGGCGCTCACTAACGGCGGCGGCATCGAGCCGGGCCTGGCCGATGCGCTGCTGCAGCAGACGCATGGCGCGGTGATCAGGCAAGAACAGCTGGGGCTGGATCCGGTGCTGCTGGTGCCGCATCCGCTGCGCCCGTTGCTGGCGCGCTTCCTGCGCCGGACCATGCCGCAACTCAAGGTGCTTTCGCATGCCGAGGTGCCGGACAACAGAAATATCAGGATCACCGCCATGATCGGTGGCACAGCGTGAGGGGTTTCGCAAAATGAGCGTAGCTAAATTCGTGGCGGCCAATGGCCGCGAGGCCTTGCGCCAGGTGCGCGAGGCGATGGGGCCGGATGCCGTGGTGCTGTCCAACCGCACCGTCGAAGGGGGGGTGGAGATTGTCGCGATGCGCGACACCGATCTCGGCGCCATCTCCAGCAACGCGCCCGTATTCACGCCGCCGCCGGCTGCCGCGGTCGCCGTCGACGGCGCCCTTGGCGACCTGCGCGGCGAGCTGCAGACCATGCGCGCCATGATGGAGCGCCAGTTCTCCGGCGTGGGCACGCACAGCCTGCCGTCGATCGGCGGAGACCCGTTGCGCGATTCGCTGTTTACCTGGTTAGTGACCGCTGGCTTCTCCGGGCAGCTCGCCCGTTCGCTGCTGGGTCACTTGCCGCTGGGCCATGACCGGCCCGCCGCCATGACCTGGATCCGCCAGGAGCTTGGGCGCAAGGTGCCGGTGCTGAACGACGAAGATGCGCTCTTCGCCCAGGGCGGCGTGCTGGCGCTGGTGGGTCCCACCGGCGTGGGCAAGACCACCACCACCGCCAAGCTTGCCGCGCGCTTCGTGCTCAAGCACGGCCCGGAACGCCTGGCGCTCCTGACCACCGACACGTTCCGGATTGGCGCGCACGAGCAATTGCGCATCTACGGCGACATCCTTGGCGTGCCCGTGCATGCGGTCAAGGACGCGGCCGACCTGCGCTTCGCGCTGGCGGCGCTGACCGAGAAGCACCTGGTGATCATCGACACCGTGGGCATGAGCCAGCGCGACCGCAACCTGTCCGAGCAGATCGCCATGCTGGCTGGCGTGCAGGCGCCGGTGCAGCGCATCCTGCTGCTCAACGGCGCCAGCCACGGCGACACGCTCAACGAAGTCGTCCACGCCTACCGTCACGATGCCACGCCCGATGGCGGCATCGACGGCTGCATCGTCAGCAAGCTGGATGAGGCCACGCACCTGGGCTCCGTGCTCGACGTGGTGATCCGCCACCGCTTGCCGGTGTACTACGCCTCCACCGGCCAGCGCGTGCCCGAGCACCTTGAGCTCGCCAACGGCGCGGCCCTTGTCGAGCGTGCCTTCCAGACGCCGCGCCGCGGATCGGTGTTTGCCGACGCGCAAGCCGCGCGCCGCGCCATGCCCGCGCAGGACGATAGCGAAGCCGCGCGCACCGCCAGCCCCGGCGGCGCCGACGGCATGCTGCGCTCGCTGACGGACAGCGCCAACGCGGTGGGCGATTGCGTGGAGCAACTGAACGCTGGCAGCTATAGCTTTGAACTGGTCCGCTCGCTGTGGCAGCAACGCAATGAGAGCGCATCCTCGCCGCGCCTGATGGCGCAGCAAGTGCGCGAGGCCGCCTGCCGCGACCTCGCCCGCCATTGCGACCGCTTCGTGCTGTCGCTGAGCGCCACGGTGGCCGCACCGGTGGCGGGACGGCGCGCGCCGCGCCCCTGGCAGCACACGCTGTTCCTGGCGGACCGCGACGGCCTGCCGCTGGCGGCCGCTGCCGCACCCGCAGGCCGCACCGGCCCGGCGCTGCAAGGCGGCCAGGGCGGATGGGAAGCCGATGCCGCCACGCTGTGCGCCGCCATCGCCGCCGCCCGTACCGTGGTCAACGTACTCGACGCCATGCCTGCCGCCCCTGTGCTGGCACGCTGGCAGCAAGCTGGCGAGCGCTGGCTGGCCACCGCACGCAAGACCACCCGCGTGGCCAGCGGCGGTGCCGCCGTCAAGCTCGATGCGCTGGCCGAGACGCTGACCTTCCACGCTGTGCAAGACATGGACTATCGCGGCCGCGATGCGGTGCAGTGGATCGCCCAAAGCCCGGTGCGCGTGCTCGAAGGCCAGGCACGCGGCGCCCGCGCCGCCGCCGAGGGCGGCACCGATGCCGGCTTGCTGGTGTCGCGCGTGGTCGACCGCGAGAACGGCCAGACGCTCGCCGTGCACTACCTGCTGTGCGACCCGGCGCTGTCGGCCGAGGGCGCGCAACTGGCACGCTGGGCCCGCTGGGCCGAAGCCGGCGAAGCGCAACTGCGCACCCTGCGCCATGCGCTGGACCACCTTGGCCAAGGCGACGGCGGCCATGAACCCGCACAGGCCGAAGCGCAGGCCTGCGCCCGCTTGCTCGCGCTGCAGATGGGTGTGGCCGCGCTGCGCCTCGAGCAAGCCTGCGATGATTCGGTCGCCGCATTCCTGGCGCGGCTGACCGGCCGCGCGCCGGCTCGCCAGGCTTGCGGCGCAGCTGTGCTGGTCGAAGGCATCGGCCGTTTGCTGGCCTTGCTCGACGTGCTGGAAAACTATCCCGCCCGCAGCGGCCGCGCCACGCAGCCCGCCGTTCAGGAAGCGCCGCCGGAGACGTTGCAACTGGGCGGCGCCGGGGGCGTGCTCGAGGCGCGCATGAGCGCAAGCCGCGTGTTCGAGACGCTGGCGCAGGGAGAATAAGCCGTGAATTCACTCGCAACCGACCAGGCGGAAAGCCTGCGGCGCATGTTGGCGCCACGCGCCACGCGCCGCGTTGCCGTGGTCGCAAGCGATGCCGGTGCCGGGGCCACCACGGTGGCACTGGGGCTGGCCAACGCCCTTGCCCTGCAAGGCGAACGCGTACTGCTCGTCGATGAGGACCGCTTCGGCGCCCGCGCCACCCGGCTTGCCGGCGCCATGCCGGAAGGCACCCTGGCCGCGGTGCTGGGAGGCGCGGTGACGCTCGACGCAGCGCTCGGCAAGCGTCCCGCCGGCACCGTTGCTGTGCTGCCGGGCAGCCCCCAGGCCAATGGCGACCTGCAGTTGCTCAAGTCGTTTCGCACCGTGCTCAGCGATGCCCGCAGCGATGCGGATGGCGGCTTGTCGCAAATGGCTGGCGCGGCGCATAACCTCATCGTGGTGCTGCGCGCGGAGCCGGCCTCGATCAAGGCCGCATACGCGTGCATCAAGCAGCTCAATCACCTGTACGCCTGCCGGCGTTTCCACCTGGTGATCAATGCCGCCGCCGGGGACGCCGCCGCCAGTGCGGTGCTGGGCAACCTGGCCCGTACCGCCAGCCAGTACCTTGGCGTCGAGGCCAGCCCCGCGGGCAGCCTGCCGCACGATCCGCTGGTCGAGCGCAGTACCGCATTGGGCCGTTGCGTGGTCGAGGCCTTCCCGGCCGCGCCCGCCACCGCCGCATTACGCCGAATTGCCACAGGCATTGCCAGCTGGCCAATGTCCACCGATCCCCGTTCAACCCTGTCGGCACCAATGGCGCCGACGGCCACGGCCCTGGCCTAAGCGCCGGGACCTGCAAGCTAGGACTCACGAGAATTCCACCATGTATACGATTCAGGGAAAGCTCGAACAGACTGATACCGTGACGGCGCATGCGTCGCTGGTGCGTCGCATCGCCTTGCAACTGGCGGCCAAGCTGCCTGCCAGCGTGCAGCTCGATGACTTGATCCAGGCCGGCATGATCGGTCTGCTCGACGCCGCCAAGCGCTATGAAGACACCCACGGTGCGCGTTTCGAGACCTACGCCAGCCAGCGCATTCGCGGCGCCATGCTCGACGAGGTGCGCGCCAACGACTGGCAGTCGCGCAGCCTGCGCCAGTTCACGCGGCGGATCGAGCGCACCGTGCGCGGCCTGGAGCAAACGCTGGGCCGTGCGCCGCTCGATTCCGAAGTGGCCCAGGAACTGGAGCTGCCGCTGGACGAATACCAGACGCTGCTCAACGAGGTCTATGGCTGCCAGCTGCTGCACTATGAAGACTTCGAGCGCTCTGGCGAAGAGGACTTCCTCGACCGGCACCTGAGCGTGAGCGATGACGGCAACCCGCTCACGGTGTTGATGGAGAGCGGCATGCGCGAAGCGCTGATCCGCGCCATCGAGCGCCTGCCCGAGCGGGAGAAGCTGGTGCTGTCGCTGTGCTATGACCAGGAGCTGAACCTGCGGGAAATCGGCGCGGTGCTGGAAGTCACCGAGTCGCGTGTGTGCCAGATCCGTAGCCAGGCGATCACACGGCTGCGTTCGCAGTTGCGCGGGTTGCTGTGAGCTACTGGCCCAAGCGCTTCGCCGCGTTGACGCTCGCCGTGGCGTGCTGCCCGGCACTGGCAGCGCCTGGCGGGCAGGCGCTGCATAGCTGGTCGGCTTCGGTGAACGGGCCTGCGCTGTACAGCAAAGGCCTGCGTACCGTTTCCGTCCCGATTTCACCGACCGGCTATTTGCCGCAGGCGCAGGGCGCAATCACGACAGTGCGGTGGCGCTATAGCTTCTCGCGTACGCCGCCGAATGCACTACAGGCTTACCTATGCAATGCGCAGCGGTGTGTATTGCTTTCGGGGGCTGAGGGGCTGACCGAGGCGTTTAGCGGGGATGACGCTGCCAAGGGCTTTGTGTTTGCCTTTCAGGTGCCGGGGAAGGGGGCGTTGACGCCGGTCTTGATTGGGCAGGCTAACGAGGTGACGGTTGGGTTTCGGTGAGGGGGGCTTAACCGCAACCGCTTAACCGCAACTGCAACCGCAACTGCTTAACTGCAACTTCAACTGCAGTTTCACCACCCCTGCGGGGCGGCGACCTACTTTCTTGTCTCGCCAAGAAAGTAGGCAAAGAAGGCGACCCGGATGCGGCGAGGCGCCGCATAGCGGGAGATTCAAACCATCACGGCTCGCTTCGCGTCGCCCCTGGGTGTTCCCCGCCTTGGGGGCGGGTCACACGGCTAAACCGAGGCGTTGGCCTATCCCCCCCTGCTGGTTTGCTTCCCTCTCCCACTTGTGGGAGAGGGGCCGGGGGAGAGGGCGGGCACTCGCAAGAACGAGATGCCACAAACTACCCAACTCAACCGCTATCCAACTCAACCAGTCGCCAGACTGACCCCTTGCGGCCCGTTCTGCGCGCGCCCGTCGCGCCCATACAGCGTTGTGTTGTCACCCCGTTGCCGCAACGCCAGAATCGCTTCCTCGGTGAACTCGAGGTGCGCATCCACAACCGCGGCATTCAGCGCATTGGCGTCGCTTGCAGCGCGTGCCGCAAACACCAGCGTCCGCCATGCGGCTTCCACCGACGGATCGATCTGGCGCCCGAACAGCTGGCCGCCCGCGCCGGTGCGAATTCCCATGGCGCCCATCTGCGCCTCGCGTGTGCGTGTCAGCGCGCCCAGCAATCCGGCCAGTTCGACCTTGCGTTCCAGCACCCCGGCAAGGGCCTGGTAATCGCCGGCCTTGATCAGGCTTCTTTCTTCGCCCAGCAAGGTGGCGAACTCCTGCGCGAGCTCGGTTTCGCGGCGCAGGTTCTGGATCAGGGACTGGCTCATGGCTTGCCTATCTTGGGGTGGGGTTGGCGATGCGGCCCGTAGCAAGCCGCGATGTCAGGCGCCGCCGCTGAGTTCGCGCAGGGACGCGAGCAGGCCGTCGGCGATCTTGCTTGGGTCGATCTTGATGCGGCCTTCGGAGATGGCCTGGCGGATCTCTTCGACCTTGGCGGTGTCGATATCGTCGTCATGGTCTTCTACCATGCGCGCGCCGATCTCGCGCACCTGGGCCGACAGGGGGCTGCTGACGCGCACGCTGGACGTCTCCGGGGCAGCCGTCGATCCGGGGGCGCCGGCCACGCTGCGCACGGCGCCGTCGATGGCGTCGCTCGGCCTCGACGAGGTGGTCTGATTGATCTTCACGATGATTCCTTGCTGGGTACCTTTGGCTTATCGGATGCTTCGGGCGAAACTTTAGGTCGAATTGCGACGCCGCGGCGCCGTTTTTCCGGCCCCGGAGCGCGCGGTATTGTCTCATGAGCCCGCCCATGAGACGCATGCGCAACTCCAGGCGTCGCCGTCCCGATTCCCTATTGCTGCAGCACCACCGTGTCGCCGTTGCGCACCAGCGCATTGACCACCTGACCGCTCTTGAGCCGCACCTGGACGTTATTGCCCACTGCGGCCTCGGCCATGACCTTGCCTTCGCTGCTGAGCTGGAACGAATCGCCTTCCACCAGCACCGTCACGTTCTGGCCCTGGCGTACGGCAATGGCTTTCTTCAGCAGATCCATCCGCATCGGGGAACCCGCCGCGATGCGGTTGGCCGCCACCGCGCCGCTCACCTGAGCGGGATCCGTCACCACCGCGCGCGGCAGCGACGCCAGGTCGCCCTGGCGGACTTCCATGTCGGCCGCATCGATGGCCTCGCCGGGCATCAGGTTGCGCCCGGCCACATAGTAGTCGGCCACCACCGACACGCGCGCTTGCACGTAGCGGGTCCAGGGACGTTCGCCGGCGCAGCGCACGCCGACCGAGACCCGGCCCCAGGGGGACGCGCCCGGCGGCAGGAACGGCTCGGGCAACGGGCAATCCGGCGCGCGCCCGCCCGAGGGCGGCACCACCTGGATGGTGGCCTTGCCGGGCAGGCCGGCAGTCTGGCGCTCAAGGAATTGTTCGACCGCGGCGCGCACCGGGTCTTCGGGATACGGCGAGGGCGGCGCCGCGCCGGCGCTGCCGGCCAGCGTGCCGCCAGCGGCCAGCACGCAGAGCAGGGCGCGCGCCGCGGTGGCGCGGAAACGAGGGTTCATGTGTACATCCAGGCAAGGAAACGACGCGGGCCGCACCGCGAAAGCGGGTGCCGCGTGCGTGTCAACGGGTCCTATTGTAGGCAGCCCCGCGTTCTTGCTCGAGTCGAAATGCGCGGTTTTCTTTGCCCTATTCGTGCGATTGGCATGACGGGGCCGCCCCTAAGATGGCACACCTGAAGAAGGTCGACCTTCGTTGCTCTCCCCCTCCAGCGAGACACAGACATGATTGACAGACTCGATGCGGCGTTGCGCTTCCAACAAGAAGCGCTGAGCTTGCGGACCCAGCGGCAATCGGTGATTGCCTCCAATATCGCCCACGCCGACACACCCGGCTACAAGGCGCGCGACTTCGATTTCTCCAGCACGCTGGCGCAAAGCGTCGAGCGCGGAAAGCAAGCCGAAGGCGTGTCGCTGTCCACCACCTCGGTGCGCCACTTGCCGGGCGTGACGTCTGCGTTTGCCGACAAGATGCAACTCGACTACCGCATCCCGATGCAGTCGAGCATCGATGGCAATACCGTCGAGATGGACACCGAGCGCGTGGCCTTTGCCGACAATGCGGTGCACTTCGAGTCCGGGCTGACCGTGATGAGCGCCAAGATCAAGACCATGCTGTCGGCCATCCAGCAGTGAGCACGCCATGCCAGCAATGAACATCTTCGAAGTCGCCGGTTCGGCCATGGCCGCGCAGTCGCAACGCATGAACGTGACCGCGTCCAACCTGGCCAATGCGGACAGTGCGGTCGGCCCTAACGGCCAGCCCTACCGCGCCAAGCAAGTGGTGTTCGGCCTTGCTGCCACGCCGGGCCAGAACGACGTGGGCGGCGTGCAGGTGGAGGGCGTGATGGAGGATCCGTCGCCCCCGCGCATGGTGCACAACCCCACGCATCCGCTCGCCAATGCCGACGGCTACGTCACGATGCCAAACGTCAACCCGGTGGAGGAGATGGTCAACATGATCTCGGCCTCGCGTTCCTACCAGGCCAACGTGGAAGTCCTCAACACCGCCAAGAACATGATGCTCAAGACGCTGACCATCGGTCAGTAAAACCGGGATACGCAATGACCACGACCTCTTCCACAAGCAGCAGCACCAGCGCTGCCGGGATCGCCAATACCCTGCAAAGCGGCAGCGCCTCCGCCGCCGACCTGCAGAACAGCTTCCTGACGATGCTGGTCACGCAGATGAACAACCAGGATCCGCTCAACCCGATGGACAACTCGCAGCTGACCTCGCAGCTCGCGCAGATCAGCCAGGTGAGCGGCATGCAGACCTTGAACACCACGCTGAACTCGCTGCTGTCGCAAGTCAGCGCGAGCCGCGCAATGGATTCGGCGGCGCTGATTGGCCACACCGTGATGGTGCCGGGCAATGCCACCACGGTGGCCAGCGGCGTGCCGGGCCAGATCGGCGTGGACCTGCCGGCGACCGCCGACGCGGTCACGGTCAGCGTGCTCGACAAGGACGGCAACGTGGTGCGCACCATCGACATGAAGGGCCAGACCGCCGGCGTGCACGACATCGCCTGGGACGGCAAGAACGACGCAGGCGTGGCGGTTGCCGACGGCGACTACAGCTTCAAGGTCGCCGCCACCGCCAACGGCAAGAGTGTCGCGCCGGTCGCGCTGGTCTACGGCAAGGTCAACAGCATCAGTGGCGACTCCACGGGCGTGCTGGTCGACATCGGCGGCGGCCGCACCGCGCCGGTCGACGGCGTTCGCCGCATTCTTTAATCACGTGGCCACGCGCGAGACGCGCCGGCAGGATGTCAGGTAACTAGGAGAAAATCATGGGTTTCGGTCAAGGGGTAAGCGGCATCAATGCCGCCGCATCGAATCTGGACGTCATCGGCAACAACATCGCCAACGCCAACACGGTCGGCTACAAGCAATCGACCGCGCAGTTCGCCGACGTGTACGCCGGCACCAAGATCGGCTTGGGCACGACCGTGAATTCGGTGGTGCAGTCGTTCAACCAGGGCAATATCGAATCGAGCGGCAGTGCGCTCGATGTAGCCATTACCAATGGCAACGGCTTCTTCCGCCTGACCGATTCCTCGGGCTCGGTCTTCTACTCGCGCAATGGCCAGTTCCAGCGCCAGCAGGACGGCAGCATCACCAACGCGCAAGGCCTGAAACTGACCGGCTACCCGGCTGGCACGACCGGCGGCGGCGCTGTGCAGCCGCAGCCGCTGGTGGTGCCGAACACCACGATGGCCGCCAAGGCGACCACCACCCTCGGCATCTCCTTCAACCTGAACTCCGGCAGCACCGTACCGACCACGCCGTTCGCCAGCACGCCGGCCGCGCTGCCGACGTCGAGCATGTACAACTACAGCTCCGGCGTCACTGTCTATGACTCGCTGGGCAACGCCAAGCAGCTCACCGCGTACTTCTCCACGGGCACGCCCGGCGCGGGCACGTTCCCGGCAGCGGGTGGCGGCGGCACCGACTGGACGATGAACCTGACCGATGCGGCGGGCAATGTGGTTGGCGCGCCGGTCACGCTCAAGTTCGACTCGAAGGGCACACTGCAGTCGCCGGCCGCCGGCGCTACCACCGCCATCAACATTGCCGCCGCCAACGGCGCGGCACCCCTGGCCATCGCGATGGACCTGACCGGCACGACGCAGTTCGCCGGCGCCAACGACACCAAGCCGCCTGTGCAGAACGGCTATACCGCGGGCAGCCTGCTGGGCTTCGCGATCCAGCCGGATGGCACCATCCTTGGCAGCTATTCGAATCAGCAGACGCAGGCGCTGGGCCAGGTCGTGATGGCCGGCTTTGGCAACGTGCAGGGCCTCAAGCCGGAGGGCAACAATGTGTGGTCCGCGACCGGCGCATCGGGCCAGGCCGTGGTCGGCGCGGCCGGCGGAAGCCTTGGCACGCTCAAGTCCAATGCGGTGGAGGCATCCAACGTGGACCTGTCCGGCCAGCTGGTCAGCCTGATCGTGGCGCAGCGCAACTACCAGGCCAACGCGCAGACCATCAAGGCGCAGGACACCGTCATGCAGACGCTGGTCAATCTGTAATGCGCAGCGTTGGCAAGACGAGCCGCACGGACAGGAACTAAAGGGACGCCATGGACCGCATGATCTATACCGCCCTGTCGGGGGCCAAGCAGACGCTCGACCAGCAGGCCGCGGTGTCCAACAACCTGGCCAATACTTCCACGCCGGGCTTCCGCGCGCAGGTCAACATGTTCCGCGCGGTGCCGGTGGTGGGGCAAGCCTCGCCAACGCGCGCATTCACGCTGGCGTCCACGCCTGGCGCCGACTTCAAGGCCGGCCCGCTGACCTACACGGAGCGCCCGCTGGACGTGGCGCTGCAGGGCAACGGCTGGCTGACGGTGCAGGCACCGGACGGCACGGAAGCCTACACCCGCGCCGGTTCGCTGCAGGTGTCGGCGGACGGGCAGCTGGTTACCAGTACCGGCTTGCAGGTGATGGGCGATGGCGGCCCGATTGCGGTGCCGCCTGGCGCGCAGGTCACCATCGGCAGCGATGGCACGATCACCGCGCGCGGCCCTGGCGAGACCTCCGCGGGCCTGGCCCAGGTGGGCAAGCTGCGGCTGGTGAATCCACCGCCCGATTCGATCGCCCGAGGCGACGATGGCCTCTTCCGGCTGCGCCCCGGCGCGCAGCCGCTGCAGGTTGACGCCAATATCCGCGTGATTTCCGGCGCGATCGAAGGCAGTAACGTCAACCCGGTCGAGGCGATGGTCGACATGATCGCCAACGCCCGCCGCTTCGAAATGCAGATGAAGATGATCCAGGGCGCTGACACCAACGATCAGCGCGCTAATCAACTGCTCTCGAATAACTGAACTTTGAATTGATGTGCTGCCGCGGCTCGCGGCAGCCTTGTGAGGACAAACATGATCCGCTCTCTCTGGATTGCCAAGACCGGCCTCGATGCGCAGCAGACGCAGATGGACGTGATCTCGAACAACCTGGCCAACGTCTCCACCAACGGCTTCAAGCGTGGGCGTGCCGTGTTCGAGGAACTGATGTACCAGACCGTGCGCCAGCCCGGCGCATTGTCTTCGGACCAGACCACGCTGCCGTCCGGCCTGCAGCTGGGCACCGGCGTGCGCCCCGTGGCTACCGAGCGGATCCATACCCAGGGCAATCCGCAGCAGACCGGCAACAGCAAGGACGTGGCCGTGATCGGCCAGGGCTTCTTCCAGGTCACGATGCCCGACGGCACCACCGCCTACACGCGCGATGGCTCGTTCCAGACCGACCAGAACGGCCAGCTGGTGACGTCCAGCGGCTTCGTGATCCAGCCCGCCATCACCCTGCCGGCCAACTACACGGCGCTGACGGTTGCACGCGACGGCGTGGTCTCCGTGACCCAGCCCGGTTCGAGCGCCAACGTGCAGGTCGGCCAGCTGCAACTGGCTACCTTCGCGAACCCGGCCGGCCTGGAGAGCCTTGGCGAGAACCTGTACGTGCAGACCGATGCGTCGGGCGCGCCGAACACCACGGTGCCTGGCCTGAACGGCTCCGGCACGCTCCAGCAGAACTACGTCGAAGCGTCCAACGTGAACGTGGTCGAAGAGCTGGTGAGCATGATCCAGACCCAGCGCGCCTACGAAATCAACAGCAAGGCCGTGCAGACCTCCGACCAGATGCTGCAGCGCCTCACCCAGCTGGGATGATCATGATTGCCTCGCTGACTCGCCTGGGCGCGCTTGCCCTCTGCTGCTTCGCGACAGGTTGCGCGATGATGCCGCGCGAGCCGCTGGTCCAGCTGCCGACCTCCGCGCGGGCAGAGCCGCGCGCGCTGGCGCCGGCGAGCGGATCGATCTACCAGTCGTCGTACGCGGGCAATCCGCTGTTCGAGGATCGCCGGCCGCGCAACGTGGGCGACATCCTCACCATCGTGATCAGCGAGAACGTCAACGCCAGCAAGAACTCCGGCACCAATGCCAGCCGCACGTCCAACAGCGCGCTGGCCTTCGATGCCGTGCCCAGGGCGCTTGGCGGGCTGTTCAGCAGCGCTCAGAACGCAACCATGAGCGGCGCCAATGCGCTCAAGGCCAGCGGCGGCGCCAGCGCCACCAACACGTTCAATGGCACCATCACCGTGACCGTGCTGGAAGTGCTGGCCAACGGCAACCTCATCGTCTCCGGCGAAAAGCAGATGGCCATCAACCAGGGCGCGGAATACATCCGCTTCTCCGGGGTGGTCAACCCGCGCACGATCACCGGCGACAACGCGGTGCCGTCCACGCAGGTGGCCGATGCGCGCATCGAGTACACCGCCAAGGGCTATATCGACGAAACGCAGAACATGGGCTGGCTGCAGCGTTTCTTCCTCAATGTTTCACCGTATTGATCACTGACCGCGTCATGTCCCTGTCTTCGTTCCCCGCCTCGCGCAGCCGCATCGTCCGCGCTCTCTTCCTGGCGCTGACGCTGGGCCTGCTAGCAGGCGCGTCGCACGCGGAACGGCTGAAGAACCTGGCTAACTTCCAGGGCGTGCGCGACAACCCGCTGGTGGGCTACGGCCTCGTGGTGGGGCTGGATAACACCGGCGACCAGACCATGCAGACGCCGTTCACCACGCAGAGCCTGACCAACATGCTCTCGCAGCTCGGCATCACTCTGCCGGCCGGCAAGAACATGCAGCTCAAGAACGTGGCGGCGGTGATGGTCACTGCCACGCTGCCGCCGTTCGCTCGGCCCGGCAGCCAGCTCGACGTGGTGGTGTCGTCGATGGGCAATGCCAAGAGCCTGCGTGGCGGCACCTTGCTGATGACGCCCCTCAAGGGGGCCGACGGCCAGGTCTACGCGATCGCGCAGGGCAATATGCTGGTGGGCGGTGCGGGCGCGTCGGCCAACGGCAGCAAGGTGCAGGTCAATCAGCTGGCGGTGGGCCGCATTGCCAATGGCGGCATCGTGGAGCGCGCCGTGCCGGCGTTCCAGCCCGAAGGCGGCATCCTGAACCTGGAGCTGCGCGAAACCGATTACGGCACGGCCGAGCGCGTTGTCGAGGCGATCAATCGCGCGATGGGTGGCGGCGTAGCCAGCGCGCTGGACGGCAGGGTGGTGCAGGTGCGCACGCCTGCGGCCCCGAGCGCGCGGGTGGGCTTCATGGCCCGCATCGAGAACATCGAGGTCACGCGCGCCAAGGCCGCCGCCAAGGTCATCCTCAATGCGCGCACCGGCTCGATCGTGATGAACCAGGCCGTGACGGTGGACGACTGCGCGGTGGCGCATGGCAATCTGTCGGTGGTGATCAACACCCAGCCGGTGATCAGCCAGCCGGCGCCGTTCAGTGGCGGGCAGACGGTGGTGGCGCCGGTTTCGCAGATCAACATGAAGCAAGAGGGCGGCGCGCTGCAGATGGTCAAGGCCGGCGCCTCGCTGGCCGCGGTGGTCAAGGGCCTGAACGCGCTGGGCGCGACGCCGGCCGACCTGCAGACCATCCTTGAAGCCATGCGTGCCGCGGGTGCGCTGCGCGCGGACCTCGAGATCATCTGATCATGTCAGCTAGCCGCGTGGCCGCACAGGCCGAACTCTCGCAACGCTTCGCCCTGGATACGCAAGGCTTTGAAGGCCTCAAGCAAAGCGCCCGTACCGGAGCCACCCCGGAGACGCTGCGCACCGCCGCGCGCCAGTTCGAGGCGGTGTTCACGCAGATGGTGCTCAAGAGCATGCGCGACGCCACGCCGCAGGATGGCCTGTTCGACAACGAGCAGACCAAGCTGTACATGTCGATGATGGACCAGCAGCTGTCTCAGCAGATGTCCACGCGCGGCATCGGCCTGGCCGACGTGATGGTGCGCCAGCTCGCGCGCGCCAGCGGCGCGGGCCTGCCGCCCGAGCTCGCCGGCGYGGCCGCCAAGCAGGCGGCCGTGCAGGCGGGCATGGACGACGCGGCCCCCGGCCTTGCGCGCACGCTGGACATGCGCAACGGCGACGCGGACGCGCCGCGTGCGGGCAGCGTGGTGGCCGGCACCAGCTGGAACCCCACCGCGGGCCTGCGCCAGTACCAGTCGCAAGACACCGGTGCCTGGCAGGGCGGCAATGCCGTGTTGCCGGAAGACACACCGGCCCACATCAGCGCCTTCGTTTCCCGCATGGCGGGGCCGGCGCAATCCGCGGCGCGCGCCACCGGCGTGCCGGCCAAGCTGATCCTGGGCCAGGCGGCGCTCGAATCCGGCTGGGGCCGGCGCGAGATTGCCTACCCCGACGGCAGCACCACCTTCAATGTCTTCGGCATCAAGGCGGGCGCCAACTGGAAGGGCCAGGTCGCGGAAATTACCACCACCGAATATGTCGACGGCCAGCCGCAGAAGGTGCGCGCGCGCTTCCGTGCCTACGGCTCGTACGACGAAGCCTTTGCCGACTACGGGCGCTTGCTGAGCAACAACCCGCGCTACGCCGAGGTATTGGCGGCGGCCACGCCGGACGACGCGGCGCGGGGCCTGCAGCGGGCCGGCTACGCCACGGATCCGGCTTACGGCGAAAAGCTGGTCCGCATCATGCGGAAAGTGCCTGTCTGAGCGCATGCCGCGCCCTGGCCGGGCGCACGCCGACCGGACGCAAATTGTCGGCGCCGCGCACTAAAGTCTCCTTGTACTTCTGCCGTTACTTACATCATTCACCGCCGTCCATGTCCGGCAGCGGCGAACCGGCATCGAAGGCTCCGCGAGCAGCGGCCACGGTGCACGGATCGCCCGGTTGGGCACACGGCAGCCACCAGATGCGGGGTTAGAGCATGTCTCTCTTCAATATCGGACTTTCCGGCCTGAACACGGCGCAGAACGCGTTGACGACGGTTGGCCACAATATCAGCAATGCCACCACGGCAGGCTATACGCGGCAGAACACCATCATTGCGTCCGCGGGTGGCCAGTACACCAGCAGCGGCTTTTACGGGCAGGGCTCCAACACGACCACGGTGGTTCGCGTCTATGATGAATTCCTGACGGGTCAGCTGCGCAACGCCCAGTCCGCCAGCGCCCAACTCTCGACGTACTCCGCCCAGATCGGCCAGATCGACAACCTGCTGGCCGACCAGAAGGGCGGCATCGCGCCGCTGATGCAGAAGTTCTTCGCCGCCGTGCAAGGGGTGTCGGACACGCCGGCGGATCCGGCCGCGCGCCAGAACATGATCAATGCCGGGCAATCGCTCACCGGGCAGATGCGCGCCGCCAATTCCTACTTCCAGCAATTGCGTGACGGCGTCAATACCCAGGTGCAGAGCTCGGTAACGCAGATCAACGCCTACTCCCAGCAGCTTGCCAAGCTCAACGACCAGATCACGCGGGCTACCGCTGCCGGCGGCGGCCAGCCGCCCAATGACCTGCTCGACCAGCGCGACCAGCTGGTCTCGCAGCTGACCCAGCTGGTCGGCGTCAAGGTGGTGCCGCAGGACAACACATATAACGTGTTCGTCGGCAACGGCCAGCCCCTGGTGATGGGTTCGAACTCCTATGACCTGAAGGCGGTGCAATCGTCGGCCGATCCCTCGCGTACCACGATCGCCTACACGCAGGCCAACGGCAACGTGACCGAGATGGACGAGAGCACCCTCACCGGGGGCTCCGTCGGCGGCTTGCTCAAGTTCCGCACCGAGTCGCTGGATCCCGCGCAGAACGCCATCGGGCGGCTGTCGGTGACGCTGGCCCAGACCTTCAACGACCAGCATAAGCTCGGCGTGGACCTGACCGGCCAGATCGGCGGCAACCTGTTCAAGCTCGGCACGCCCGTCACGCTGCCCAAGAGCTCGAATACCGGCACCTCGCTGGTATCGGCCAGCATCAGCAACACGTCGCAACTGACCACCAGCGATTACACGCTGACCTACGACGGCACCAACTACTCGCTCACGCGCATGTCCGACAACAAGGTCGTGGCTACGCAGGCGGGTGCTACCGCCACCTATCCGCTGACGCTGTCGGCGGACGGCGTGGACGTCAAGATCCCGACGGCGATGTCGGCCAATGATTCCTACCAGATCCAGCCGACCCGCAATGTGGCCGCAGGCATGGACATGGCCATTACCGATCCCGCCAAGATTGCCGCCGCGGGCCCGCTGCGCGTCAGTGCAGGCACCACCAACACCGGTACCGGCACGGTCAAGGTCAGCAATGTCGCGCAAGGCTTCAGCCTGCCCGCTACCACGATCACGGCCAAGTACAACGGCGCCAATTACGTCTTTACCGATGCGACTGGTGCACCGGTCGTGCCCACCAGCGGCCCGACCCCCAGCGGCACTGCCACGCAATACTCGTTCAACGGTGTCACGGTCAGCTTCGACGGCACGCCCAAGACCGGCGACACCTTCACGCTGGCGCCCAACCTGAGCGGCGTATCCGACAACGGCAACGCGCTCACGCTGGCCAAGCTGCAAACTACCAAGACCATCGGCGGCGTGTCGAGCTATAACGACGCCTTCGCGCAGCTGGTCAACGACGTCGGCAGCCGCGCCAAGTCGGTGCAGATCGCGTCGACGTCGCAGGACAGCGTCACTACCCAGGTGCAAACGGCGCAGCAAGCCGTCTCGGGCGTGAACATGGATGAGGAAACGGTCTCCATGCTGCGTTTCCAGCAGCTCTACCAGGCCAACGCCAAGGTCATCCAGACTGCCACCACGCTGTTCGACACCATCATCGGTATCGGCCGCTGATCGCTTCTGAAGACCCGGATCTCCTAAAGGAACAGACATGCGCGTTGCAAGCTCCACGCTCTACCAGCTCGGCCTGGCCTCGATGAACAGCCAGCAAGGCTCGTTGCTGCATGTGCAGCAACAGCTCGGCACCGGCCGCCGTATCCTGACCCCGTCCGACGACCCGGTGGGCGCGACCCGGGCGCTGGTGGTCTCACAATCCAGCTCGGTCAACGACCAGTACGCCACGTCCCGCAAACAGGCCAACACCAACCTGTCCATGGAGCTGAGCTCGCTCAACAGCGTCGTCACCACCGTCCAGAACATCCAGACGCTGGTGGTGCAAGCCGGTAACGGCACCATGAGCGCCGCCGACCGCGCCTCGGTCGCCTCGTCGCTGCAGGACTCATACAACCAGCTGCTCGGCCTGTCCAACGCCGACGACGGCAACGGCCAGTTCCTGTTCGCGGGTTACCAGTCGTCCACGCCGCCGTTCGCGAAGAACGGCAGCGGCGCGGTGGTCTATGGCGGCGATACCGGCCAGCAACTGCTGCAGGTCGACGTTGCCCGCCAGATGCCCACCAACGACAACGGCAACGCGATCTTCATGAGCGTGCAGTCCACCGCCACCTACGTTGCCTCCTCGCCCACCACCAATACGGGTACCGGCGAGTTCAGCGCGATCTCGGTGACGGATCCGACCAACGCGTTGTACGGCCACAGCCTCTCGCTCAATTTCGCCACCGATGCCGTCACCGGCAAGATGCAGTACCAGGTAATGGACCAGAGCGCCGCGCCGCCGGCCGCCGTGGGCGCCCCGGTGAACTATGTCGACGGCGCCGGCATCTCGGTCGGCGGGCTCTCGCTGTCGATCAAGGGCACGCCCAAGGATGGCGATGTCGTCAACCTGCAACCCGCGAAGCAAGCCGGCACCGACATCTTTGCCAACCTGCAAAGCGTCATCAATGCCCTGAAGCAACCGATCGTCACCGACACCGACCGCGCCACCCTGGCCAACGCGCTGGCCACGGCAAACCGGCAGATGGCCAACTCGCTGGACAACGTCAGCACGGTGCAGACCTCGGTCGGCTCGCGCATGAATGAGCTCGATGCGCTCGACACTATCGGCACCAACCGCGGGTTGAACTACAGCCAGACGCTGTCGGGCTTGCAGGACCTGGACTACTACTCGGCCATGACCGAGTACTACCAGCGCCAGACTTCGTTGCAGGCGGCGCAGCAGTCGTTCATGCAGATCCAGGGGATGAATCTGTTCAAGTACCTGGGGTAAGCGCGGGATTTCAGCGGCTGGTGAGTTGTTAGGAAACAATAAAGGTCATCGCGTCAGCGCAACAAAACCCGAAACTGTAAATCGCCCCAAGAGCCTTGTACCATAAGGTTCTTGGGGCTTTATTGCTTGGGACCCTCTGATGCCTCGGTATCGTGCTCAGCACTGAAGCGTTTGCGCTTGTAAGAGGTCCCGTTTCTGAGGCGTAGCCGCACAGCCTGTGCAGCGCCAGCGCGATTGCGCCCGTCCATCTCCCGAACGCATATTTTGAGCTGAGCACCCGTATTCTTCGAATACCCCCGAGTTTGCCGGCTGCCGAGTCAAAGGCGGAAAACGCTCGCGAGGGGTCTCCCGCCAACTCCAGCCCGTCGCCTTTGCACATCTGATACCCAGGGTACCGTCAGTCCCCCGGCCGCCCATCGCTCTACCCGAGCGAGGAACAGGTTCCACCCCACCCTCGGACCCAGCGTAGGGCACTCGCGCCGGTTCTTGCCGCCGGCCTAAAGTTACCCACTCGGTTGCCGTAGTTAGCTCTGTGGTACCTAAGACCGGCCGATGCCGTGGTCTCAGGCACCGCGATAATGCCGTACTCAGACCGACTCACCCAGGTAACTTCACTCTCTTCGGTATGACCGCATCCTCGCTCCGCACCCGCATCGCACTGATCATGTCCGCCACGGTTGTCGGCGCTCTCGCACTCTCGGGTGCCGCCACCTATGGCATCGTCCGCGCAAATATGACGGCAACAATGGAGAGCGACCTTAGCGCCATCGCCAGTGGCAACACGCTGGCGATCGAACAATGGGTCGCCGCCAAGGCTTTGGCCGTCAAGACTGCAGCGGAGGTCGTGGAGAAAGGCGACCCCGCTGGCTTGGTCAAGTTTATGGGTGATGCCAACGGCTTTCCCGTGACCACCATCGGGTGGAGCGACAAGTCATACTACTCGAGCAGCAGCACGACGCCGAAGGACTACGACCCCACCGCGCGCCCTTGGTACAAAGCGGCGCTGGCCGCGGGCAAGCCGACTGTGACCAAGCCGTATGGAGATGTCTCGACTCGAGTGCCATACGTATCCTTTGCGGCGCCACTCATCCGTGACGGTGCGGCAATCGGCGCCGTCAGCGGCGCAGTGCCACTGGACGGCGTGCGAGAAGTCGTGAAGGCGATACATCCAACGCCTTCGAGCTTGGCCTTCGTCGTAGCCAGGGATGGCCAGGTAATCGCCCACGCCGATGCGAATCAGATGCTAAAGCCGGTCAGCGAGGTGACAGCCGCACTGACGCCGGCCGCGCTCGAGAACCTGGTTCGGGCTAGTGCGCCGCTAGAAGTGGAAATCCAGGGCGTGCCGAAGCTGCTAAAGGCCCAGGCTGTCGCCGGCACCGATTGGTATCTGGTGATCGCGCTCGATAAGGCCGAAGCCACCGTAGGCCTGCGCCACGTCGTAAGCGCCATGGGCATAGCCTTGGTCCTGCTTACCCTGGCTGCGCTCGGCATTGCCACCTTCTTTACCGCAAAGGCTCTGCGCAGGCTCTCCAGCGTACGTGACGCGATGGATACCATCGGGACTGGCGGGGGCGACTTGACCCGCCGGCTGGATGTCGTGGGCAATGATGAGGTGGCACAGATATCCGCGTCGTTCAACGCCTTCGTAGAGAAGATCGGCGCCGTGTTGGTCGACGTGCGTGCCGGTGTGCAGGGTATGACCTCGGCAACTGGCGAGATCGAGGCAGGTAATCGCGACCTATCCCACCGCACAGAAGCCTCAGCCAGCAATCTGCAGGAGACCTCGGCAGCCTTGACCCAACTGGCATCGAGTGTGAAGCAGACTGCGGAAGCGGCCGAGCAGGCAACGCAGTTGGCGGCTGATGCCAGCGCCACCGCGGCGCGCGGCGGCGAAGTTGTCTCTGGCGCTGTGCGCATCATGGACGAGATCGCCAAATCGTCGGGGCGGATCACGGAAATCATAGGCGTGATCGATAGCATCGCCTTCCAGACCAATATCCTCGCGCTTAACGCGGCAGTCGAGGCGGCGCGTGCCGGGGAACAGGGCCGCGGCTTTGCCGTGGTGGCTGGCGAGGTGCGGACCCTGGCTCAGCGCAGTGCCACAGCTGCCCAGGAGATCAAGGGGCTCATCGAAAGCTCCGTAGCCAGTGTAAGCAGCGGCACCGAGCGCGTCCAGGCAGCGGGCTCGACCATGACCGAAATTGTCAAGGACATCGAGCACGTTCGACGCATCATTACTGAGATACACGGTGCGGTGAGCGAGCAGAACACAGGTATCGGACAGCTCGACCAGAGCGTGTCAGAAATGGATCAAGCCACGCAACAGAACGCTGCGCTGGTGGAGGAGTCTGCGGCAGCATCATCGATGCTTAATGATCAGGCACGGGAGCTCGCGCGAACAGTGGCACGATTTCAATTGCGCGAGGCATAGCACGGTTACGGGCGAACGCTTCGCCAAGGCGCGGGGCCAGAGTAGGAGCATACCGAGGGCAGCAGTGACGGCGCCGATGACGACCGGCCAGCCAATGAGTTTCGCCAGCGCAGCGCCGCCGGCAATGGAGGAGGAGGGTTCCATTACGCTCCCCGCCGGCTGGTGTGCATCGCCTTCACGATGGCGGCACAGGTCACGAGCGCGGCGTCGGTGGCGCGAGCCAGCAGGGCGGCATCGTGGCCGAACTCCTTGTAGGTGTTCTGGGCGAACGCGGCTACGGTCTCTTGGTATTTCGGGGAGTTCATGTGGCTCTCTTGTTACTTGAGGATGTTCACTTCGTGAGGAGCGTCAGGGCCTCCTGCTCGGTGATGGCAAGGTCGTACTTCGTCGCGAGCGACAAGGCGAAGTGCTGGGCCTGCGCTGGGCCAACGACCGCGAGTTGCGCGCGGTACGCTTCGACCTCGAAGCACTGGCGCCACTTACGGCTGAAGTGGTAGACCAAGCCGCTGCAGTCTAGCCAGCGCCAGAACTGCCGCACGTGGGCCTGCTCATGAACGATCAAGCCCGGCGATGTGCCCGGCCGCACTAGCACCAGCGGGCCAAGGCTGTAGGTGCCGACGAGGTCGTCTACTGTGCCGGTGACACCGGCGATGATGCGCCCGACGCCGGTCAGCGAGCCATCCGCAAAGCGCTCCATGCGCAGCACGCTGTCGCGGATGATCTCTGCCCCGATGTCGCCTTGCTTGTTGGCGACGTCGGTGTAGTCGATGAGGTGTCAAGACACACGTTGTTCACTTAGGAGTCAGACCATGGAAAAGTCTGCACCCTGAATAACCCTAGGGTGGGGTATTCGCGCAGCTTGTCCGCGTCGTGCAGGACTTCTGGGGGGATGGACTTGTGCAAAAGGTCCTCGTCGATCGACACATCGAGGCGCGGGTGGATAGCGCGCTTGACGAGCCGGCGAAGGTCGTTCAGGAAGTCCATGTCCGCCAGGATAGGCTGGATGGCCGGCTCCAGCGGGGAACTGGCATACGCGGAGCGCAGGTCCTGGTCGAGCGAGACATAGAAGAAGGTGGCGATGTCGAGATTGGCCTCATCGGAGCCGACCTGTTGGACCTGGGGTACCACTCGATCTGCGCGACCGAGATCGGCACTAGCTGCTTCGGCAAGCGACCCGTGTCGAGCACGAGTTCAAGCGAGCATGCGCCTTCGATGATGATCTCTTTGCCAAGCGCCTCAGACGTCGAGCGCAGCGAGCCCACCTTGGCGAAGCCGTCGGCGTAGTCGGGGATGACGTCGATCGGTGCGCCGCCTTCCCAGATTTGGCCGACGCCGGTAGCGGCGTTGTGCACGTCGAACGTTTGCGATGCGATAAGCGCGCCAGGCAGCGCGGTAGTAGCCGCGGAGATGGCGTCCTTGCCCATAAAGTCGAGCGTGCCGTTCGTCAGGGACTCCGACGCGAACTGCAGCGACAGCTTGCTGACCGTCTGACCGCGATACGTCAGGAACTGGACGATGTCGGCGAACGCCTTCTCCAGCGTGAACGACGGCTGGGTGACACCGTTGGTCAGGCGCGAGGTCTGCAGCACGGAGTTGGTCAGCGACGCGGCGACGGTGGCCGGGGTCGACGGGGCCAGCGTGATGACAGTTGCGGTCGGCGACACGGTCGACGACACGCGGAACAGCTTACCGTTGTTCGGGTCCGACGGCGTGCCGGTGGTAACGAAGCGGAGCCATTGACCCCGCTGCAGCGTGGTGACCGCCGAGTTGCCCGTCAGTGCCGCGGACGCGGTGATGGTGCCAGCCGCCATTGCAGCCGTGAACGTCGCGCCAACGCGCGCGGGGCCGTACGCCGCGAAGGTGCTCTGCAGCGCGGCTTCAATGAACGGGTCGTATTCCTTGTACTGCATGTGGAAGGGGACCGTATCGCGCAGACCAATGGCGCGGGTGCGCGGCGGGTTCTTGCCAATCGAGACGGCCACCGCATAGGGAGCGCCGCGCACGAACTCTTGGAAGTCGCCATGGTGCTGCTGGTCGGCATGGCCGTACCAGGAGCCGGCCTTGTCGGCCAGCTCGGCGTACTCGCTCGATGGGCTGTTGATGCCGATGTTCCAGTTCGCTGCCAGGTTGCCCGATCACTGCGGCGAGTTCTCCACCAGTTCACGAAACACCGTGACGGTGACCCGATATGACGCCGATCACCTTGCCCGAGACCTTCAACATCGACGACCTGCGCCGCACCGTGAACAACGTGGCCGCCACCGACCAGCGCAAGAACGGCGCTGGCTTTGTCAGCGCTCGCGCGGAAGCGCACAAGGCCGTCCTTCAGGCTTGTGCGCGCCAAGCCAAAGACTTCGCGCAGCGATGCGGTTGATGGTCGATGCGCTGTGAAATGAACAACCTGGTCTCCCTAAGGAGAGCGCAAGCGAATATCCCTGCCCGCGCGAGGCTGCCCTATTGCGGCAGAGCAGCCGATGCCGGATGCCTTTGTGAGGGAAAACTGGGCTACTTTACGGCCACTGTGGCTTGGGCGGAAGGGGCGGGAGCTTGTACTGAGCCAGGAGAGCTGCCGGCACCTTCCCCCGCTGCCTTGGCAAGATTGGCGGCCTTCTCTGTGTCTTTCAACTCCAGCTTCTTTGTGTTGACCGCGGCGAGCAGTTGCTCCGCGAGGCTTGCCATCTGGAGACCTTGCTGTCGGATTTTCTCGTTCTGCGCGGTGACGTCAGCTCGAAGCTTCGTTCGTTCTTGCTCATCTGTGGTGGCCGCTAGAGCGGCGGCGGCCTCATCACGTTTTGCAGCAGCAATCAGATTCTCAGATTTCTTCTCTTCGATTCTCTCTGCGATCAGCTTCGCATCGTTCTCAAGGGCCTTGTCAGAGCCAAGGCGGAGAGCAGTGTCAATGATCTTCTGGTAGAGCCCAACTATCTGCTCGGCCGAGAGCCTGTTGTTCTGAGCTACTTCACAGACACGGAAAAGAGCTTCACGCGAGAATTGGATCATCTGTGATCTCTCGGCCAGCTTCACTGCGCTGACGGCGAGATCTCCTTTCGCCTGAGGGGTGATATTCGCTGATGAGAGTTTTGCGTCCAAAGACGTAGCGAACGAGAGAGCGACGTCCGGGGCCGGCTCGGCGCAAGAGGTGGGGGAAGGGCTGGAGGTGCCGGCGGAGGAATGAGCAAAAAACGAGCCTCTTCGGCTCGCGTCGTAGTCAAACCAGTAGTTCTTGCTCGAATCCAATTCGTGGAGCCGGGCCGGCGGTGTAAATATCGAGCACCCGGAGATCAATGCAGTCAGAAGACCGCCAGCAGCTAAGGATGAGGTCCGCATTGGATTTGCTCCGTTCAGTGTGTGCTGGCAGTTTCGCGACTCGCGATGACTCGCAGTATCCGTGGCGCTGGGATGCCGACAACCCCACAGGAGTGGGGGAGGGAAGGAGGTCAGTTGTCCTTTTGCGATGCAACACACTTAGGAGTCAGCATGCATACCGACAAAGACGGCAAGCTGGATTCTGATGGAGTGGTTGAGTTGGCGCCGAGAGGCGCAAGCGATCGCTGCGCCGCCCAAACTAGCATCGCCAGCAATCAATCATTTTAATATCTGGGTGAAGCACTGATTCGTGTCGGGGTTGTATTGCACGGGATAGGGGCCACTCTTCAATTGGCATCCGTGGAGCACACCGATCTCGAATCCTCCCGACGATTTCGACGTCGCAGCGGAAAATTTGTCTCCAGAGGCAATAGTCCACTCCGTGTTCGCGCGTCGGCAGCCCGGGGTAGAGCACCAATGCGCCTTTACGGTGCTGGCGCAGCGATTCTGGATCTCGTAACGATAGTAGTACTTATCCTCAGGTCCTCGATGGACGCTCAAGCAGCCCGTTTGGGATGGAATGTTTGTGAACTCAGGCCCGGTGTTGCGGGGTTCCGCTCCAGGGGAGGGATTGGCACCTGACGCGACGGACGCATGTGCGCCATTCGAGCCATTCGCGCCATTCGCGCCATTCGCGCCTCGCGAACTTGCGGCGTAGGTGTTCTGACTCGTTGACGCCGTACCGGTGGTCGCGCCTCGTATCCCGGCAGCACCGATTGTGGCTGCGCGTGCGAGCGCGGCGGCATAGTCCACCGTCTTTCCCTGTGACATGGCTGCTTGCTCACGTTGTTCCGCTGCAAGGGCTGCATCTCCGTCTGTAGATTGCTTGGCGGCCTGCGCGGCGCCTAGTAGAGCCACGCGGGCTTCCAGTATTCGATTGCAATCGGGCAACGTTTTGCACTCCGCCTCGCTGATTCGGTCGTTGTAGCCGCCGGGTCTGCTGCGCCAATAACTAGTCAACTCGGCGGAAATGCCTTGGAAATAGTAGGGGTTGTGTTCAAGCTTGAAAGTGCCCTCTTTCGCGTCATACCAGGATTCCTGCTCCTGAACATTGCCATTGGAATCGAAGTAATGACTGCGAAGACGACCAACGCCAGATATCAATCCACCTGAGCATCCTCCGGACCATGAGGGCAGTTTCGGTGTCTGCTTGGCAGTCGGTGAGACGACCACAGCACAACCTTCGGCGGTTTGGACGGTCCCGGCCCGCGTTGGCGCGGGAAGGAGTCCCAGCACCAATACAGCCATGCTGAGCGAAAGCGCCGCAGAACTGCAACGAGATTCACCAATGAATTTCATCATTTCTCCTAGGGCTTCTGGACCCTTCTTCGAGGCCTAATAGGAAATAGGGGGCCGTGATTGTGCCGGTCCATCATTAAAAGTTGAGCAAGCCGCACCGAACGTACCAATAGGCTGTTCTCACGCAGTTCTACGGACCGTCGAATAAGCGTGACAAGGCCATTGTCGTGGACGGAATTGGACAGCATTCCGTGTCTGTCCCGCATCCCCCAAACAGGGGAGACGGCGATCGCGATATTCAATTGCCTTAATTTCATCCAGCAATTCTGGTTTCTGTGACAGCTCTTCGCTTGCCGAGGCCGAGGAGGCCGCTTTGAGTTTGCTCTGCAAGATCAATTTCAAACCGATGCCCCTGTAGTGGGCACAACCTAGGAGTAAGCGATGCGTGCATCTATTTCGAAGAGCACGGACAGGACTTCCTGTCGTGGACCGTGGACGACAACGGCACCGTAGTCGCCTGCGAACCGTTCCAACTGAGCATCTGGGGCGGTGCGCGCGTCCTCTACCCGCACCTGCTGCGCAAGCGGCCACCTCGTGGACTTTGTGCCGAAGTTCGGCGGCCCGGCCAAGACGCTCAACTATCCGGCCGAACTCAGGCGGTTCTACCGCGAGGACAGGAGCATGGCCAAACTGTGAGATGGCTGGCTCCGCATGGTTGTGGGTTCTGAGCACCCGCTTCCGATGCGCAAGGGAGTCGGTGTGTCGGTCTGTACGAGATCGCCGCAGGACCGGCTACCACCAACTAGGGACATTCGGGGCGTTCAAGAACGCCACCGCTAGGAAACTGGTTTCAATACCAAGACATATCTGAGCACCTATGGCATCACTGCGCGAACTTATAGAGCAGCATCCAGATCTATTGATGGGCCAGAAGAAGGAGACGGAAGCAGAGTTGCGGGCTGTTGAAACCGCGCTGGGGGTTCGTTTGCCGGAAGACGTGAGATGGCTGCTTCTGGCATGCGGGTACGGTCCTGTGCTTGCGATATCAAACATTCGGGAATCGACCACAGACACTCTCCGGTTCCGTGCTGCAGTCGGCATCGATCCTCGATACGTTGTGCTGAACGATATGGGGGATGCGGGCGTCGTGCTCCTTGACACGTCCAGTGAGTCTAGTCCCGTGATCTGGGCGGATTGGCGTGTCGCAGGGTGCCTGCAAAGCGTAGAAGCCCGCCCCGGGGATGCCGAGCTGTTTGAGAGCTTCGCAGCTTGGGTGCAGGACCGCGTCCTAGAGTTTCTCGAAGAGTGAGCGGCATTGTCTCCATGCGGCCAGGAGCGGTCGCTCGACCTCCTGACGCGGATCGTCGACAATCACGCAAGCGCGTGAATCCCGATCACCATTCTTATCGACCGAGGCAGGAGTTTCATGCACGAATTCCCGGCAAGGAGTCCCGAATCCGCGGACTATTACACGCTTTCGAAAGAGTTCTTCAAGGTCGTGCTATCCGAACTTGAGGTTATTCCAGATGCGGACGCTTGTGATGATTGAAACATATCGACTCAGGCTCATGTTCGAATGGGGCGGTGGTTGTATTTGGGCGGGGGACGACGCAACTCGTAGCACGTATGGAGTTGGTCCGATTGAGGACTTTCTGCCGCTAGCTGATGAGACACGTGGGAAGCTTGGGGAAATGACTGCTTGGCATGACCTATCGCTCAACTGGGAATACCCTCGAGATCCTGGGCCATGGGACGCGCACGAGTATGAGCGCTTTGAAGCGACTGCGATCGCGATGCGTGACCATCTTCAACGGGAACTGGGCGACCGCTTCGCTATCGTCTATGAGAGGTTGGGAGTTTATGAGAGACGCACCGAGAATCAGTAGCCCCGAGCACCCGGTCACCGGAACGCGAGCCTCCCCGCGAATGGCCGCTTCAGAGAACTGCAACTGTCCTTTGTGGGTCGGTTAGCGACCGCCCGAAGGAGCGCACACTGGATCTCCCTTCGATTGAAAGGAGATTGTCATGAAATCCGAGAACTTGACCACCGGTCATCGTATGCCCTGGAACAAGGGCAAACTTACCGGGCAGAAGCCCCCGTTGAAGCTTCGAGAGATCTGGGCGATTCGCACAAGGCTTCAGATGGCATCGAACATGCGTGAACTGGCAATGTTCAACCTCGCGATCGACAGCAAGCTGCGAAGAGCAGACATTTGCAACGATCCGTCTGCCAAAGGCCATCTGGTTCTGCTAGTGTGAAAGATACAGGCCAACAGTTCACCGCGAGGAGTCTCACTGCTGGAGACTCCAACCGTTGTTTAGTTTGGCGCGGTCATTCAGGAGCGTACAGACTGCTGACTCCGGCACCATCCACAGGCATGCCGCCTGCATGGAGTGGCATGGGCAATCCTTGCGCCCATCCCTCAGCCAATATCTGTACATCACGGACAGGATTGGATGCCTTGGCCCGCTCGTTGCGGATGCGACAGGTTTCTGGGTCAGTCGCAAATAGGGCGCGTGCAAAGATCCGTCCCTTTTCGGCCAGCTTGGTCGTCTTGGGACTGCGGATCTCTGTGAATTGCTGGAAGACTTCGTCCAAGCTACCGCCTGCGCCCTCCAGGCACCGAGCCAGATGCCATGCATCTTCCAGTGCCTGGCAGGCACCTTGCCCCGATGTCGGCAAATGCGCATGCGCTGCATCTCCAATCAGCAGCACATTTGCCCGACTCCATGCATGCAGTGGTTCCAGGTCATGCACCGCAATCAGCCGGATGGCACGCGCAGGCGTGGCCCGAATGATGCGGGCGACAGGCTCGGGCCATCCGGCGAACAGTTCCTCCATCTCCTTGCGCATTTTTGAGGTGGAGGTTTCCCCAGGCAATGGCCGCGCCTGCGCTGCTGCCCAGTAGAGCAAATCGCTCCGGATCGCCACGCATCCGAAGCGCTTGCCCGCCCCCCAGAAGTCCTGAATCGCGATGTCGTCGACCAGCGCACTTTGTCCCTGCGCCACGCCGATCCAGTTCACGAAGCCCTGGTAGATCGGCGTGTTGTCACCCGCAACAAATTTGCGCGCCACTGAATCCATACGGCCGTCGGCCCCGATGAGCAAGTCCGGGCGGATGCTCACGCCGTTCTCAAAATGGGCCACGGCCCTGCCATGGGCATCCAGATCAATGGCCGCCGCCCGGTGTCCGAACTCCACCGGGATGCCTGCCCGCGCCGCATGCTTCAGCAACACCTCCTGCAAGTCCCGGCGCAGCACCGTATGGGTCGGATACCCCATCATCCGATCCAGTAATGCAATGTCGACGCCTCCCAGAGCGTTGCCTGCGTCATCGTAGCGATGCGCTATCACAGGCCGGCCACCAACAGCCTCAATGTCTCGCAGCAATCCCAGTTCTTTCAGTACAAAGCCGGCATTGGGCCAGAGCGTCACGCCAGCTCCCATAGTTGCGGGCTCCGCCCGGCGCTCATAGACACGGGGACGGTACCCCTGCTTGTGCAAGGCTAGTGCCACGCTCAGCCCCGCAATGCCGCCGCCAAGTATTCCAATTTCCACGCTGAAGCTCTCCTTCTCAAGCTGTCCTGATGCACGGCCAAGAGTGACTCATCGGACAAGAAGGGCATCTTAGATTCCACCAACGCGGAGAGCTAGTGTGCAAAAATGGGTAGATTTCATACCTCAAACGGGATAATCAATGCGCGATGCACTCGATCTGAATACTGTCCGTGTCTACGCGGCAGTCGTCGATGAGCAGAGCTTCGCTGGCGCATCACGCCTGTTGGCCATGCCCTCGTCGAATGTCAGCCGCCACGTCGCAGCACTGGAGCGCAGACTCGGTGTACGCCTACTGGAGCGAAGTACCCGCCATCTGCGCATGACGGAAGCCGGCCGGCTGCTCTACGAGCGCGCAAAGCCCTTGCTCGACACCTTGCTCTCCACGGAGGAAGAGCTTGGCGTGGTAAAGCGCGAATTGCGCGGTCCTCTGAAGATGTGCATGCCTGGCGAAGCGCCAAGGCTGCTGGCTCCCATCCTCGCCGACTTCTGTAGCCTCCATCCCGGCATCGAGCTGGAATGCGATACCCGGATGACCGGACTGGAAGTGCTTCGAGAGGACGTCGACCTTTCTATCGTCTTCCATCGGGGTCATCAGGAGGACAGTGCCTTCATCACCCGCGAACTCGCCACACTGCCCAGCATCGTGGTCGCCGCTCCCTCCTTGCTTGCCAAGACTGGAATGCCACGCTACGTGCGTGAGCTGAAATCTCTGCCTTGCATCACCACCCTCAGTGCACTGAAGGGCCAGCCCTGGCAGTTTCAGGACGCTGCGGGCGAAATCGTCAAGGTGCCGGTCCGTAGCCGCTACCGCGTCAACAGCGGAGAACTGGCCGTGGCAGGCGCACGGCAAGGCATCGGTTTCGCGATTGTGGCGGCTTACCCATGTCAGGAAGATCTTGCCGCAGGCCGATTGCAAGAGGTGACACTGGACCTATGTCCTGCGCCGTTGCGATTGCTTGGTGCCTACAGCCACCGGCATTCCGTAACAGCGCGTGTGCGGGCATTGCTGGAATTAATTCAGATGAGGTTAGGCGAATTGGGCAACCTCGCGAGGTGAAATGCGCGATGCATCTGAATCGCCGAATGTCTGCAATGGGTCGGCAAGAGCCGACGCGCTCGCGACCGGCTGTGGTCCCTTCCGGCCAGTATGAGACGCTCGACCGCGTTACCAATATCGCCACCAACGAGAAAAGCCTATGAGCTCAGAATGAGGCCTGTATCGTGGCGACAACACAGGCCTGCTTGAAGAGATCACGAGACTAGGCCGCAGACTGCTGCGCTGCATGATCTCGCTGGATAACTCCCTCAATTTCGACCAGTTGACTTAGCTCGGCCATGAGCTTCGACGGGATAAAGACCATTGTGCCCCAGCCGGACAGACCGACAACGAGCCCGGTCCTGAGTAGCGCGCCTGCGACAGCGGCATAGTGCCCCTCATCTTGGAACTGCGACGGAATTAGTGCATGCCGTGTTCGCATGCTGACTTGGTTGGCAAATTCGTCATTGTCGGAGCCGAACCTTCATTGCGAACTTCCACAGCGAATCGTTCAAGGGTCCCGAGCAGAATGATCTCGTCTCGCCGCAGAGACGAGAGAAGATCAGCGTAGTAGAGAAACTCGTCGGAAACGATCGTGCTTCCCCGCACTTGGCCTGCAAAAACGGCGGCAAGTAGTCGCAAGTTGAGCCGAGCTGCGCCTTCCCGCGCGGCCTTGAGGTACCGATAGACGATCGCAGCGGACTCCTCCACCTCGGAATTGTTGAGCGTCTTTTCGCCGGCAGCCAATTCGGAAAGAAGGACTTCACGCGCCGCAGTGAGGCGCTTCGCGAAGATTGCGGATATTGCTACACCCGCCACATTGCCGCCGGGCACTGAAGCAGCAGAAAGCGCATCGCCGACGGCCGCTGCAACTGCGGAAACAACTAGTGGATTTTGCATGGCTAATTCCGGGGCCATTAGGCCGTGGCTTGATTGGGATGCCACAACGATATCACGCGTCCTTTCATTCTCTCGCCAACGAGAACACCCACCGGACTTCGAGGAAATCCAATGGGCATCTACGGCCTGCGTGCGATGGAGGATATGCGCATGGTAGCCTGCTGGCCCTTTTGTGCACAGGTGGGGAACGTCCGCTATTGGGAAACGCGAAGGGCCGTTCAGGGTCGACTCCTGCCGGCTGGCGCCGGCGTATGGACCTCTGGGCCGATCAGGCGCTTGACGGCTGCGGATTCAACCGGTCAAAGAAGATTTACGACTGCCCGCTCCCGGACCGAGAAGAGACGGTCGTCAATGATGCTGTGACCTTCGGCTCGTCGACCGTTGCGGCGATCGCGAACAGAAGCCCTGTTTCCCAGAAGAGGCTTGGTCGTGGCCGCCTGTCCGTAGGCAGACACGTTCGACACCAGCGCGGCCGGGCAAGCGGCTCAGATCACGCAGTCGGAACAGTTCCTCCGTCGATGACGTACTCAGTGCCGGTGATGGCGCTGGCGCGGCCAGAGACGAGGAAACCAATGAGTTCTGCCACTTCCCGGGGTGAGCATGGCCGGCCAAGAGGAATGCCGCCGAGCGAATCCATGATGATCTTGCGGGCGCCTTCCATGTCGATGCCGCGTTGTCGGGCGATCTCGGCAACGAGACCTGCGGCGGCATCCGTCTCGACCCAGCCCGGGGAGACACGCACGACGCGAACGCCCTTGGGACTGACCTCCTTGGACAAGGCTTTGCTGTAGTTTGACAGGGCAGCCTTGGCGGCGGCATAGGCAATCGTCGCTTCCGGCAACGGTAATTGCCGCTGGATCGACGTGACGTGGATAATGACGCCCGAACGCTGCTCGACCATCGAGGGCAACAGCGCGCGATCGATGCGCACTGCCGGGAATAGGTTCAGGCTCAATGCCTTGTTCCATTCATCGTCATCTAGCACGCTGAAGCCACCGGCCGGTGCAGATGAGCCGCCCACGACGTGCACGACTATATCGACGCCACCGAACCGCTCGAGCACGGCGTCGACAATAGCTTTACAGCCCTCGGCCGTCGTGATGTCCGCCCCGATGAACCGTTCTTCGGCAAGTTCATCGGGACGGGAACGCGCCGTCGTCAGAACGTTCGCACCTGCCTCGCGAAGGCGTGCGACGACGGCTTTGCCGACGCCTTTGGTTCCGCCCGTAACGAGCGCCCGAAGCCCCAGAAGTTCGGGTGCGGAGCTCATTAGCGAATCTCCAGCGACGCAATCCTGCCGCCGGCCAGGACGAACGTGTAAGTCAGCTCGACTGGGCTACCGGKGAATGTGCCCGTGAGTCGTGCGWGCATCGTCACWGTAGCGCCGTCCTGGGATACGTCCAACGGCTCAATGCTGTACYGGTACCTGGTTTTGCTGTCTTTCTTCCAGGCCTGGATTGCTTCCAGCCCCTTGATCGTGCGGCCTTCGTCCCGCACGACGGCATCGGCGGTAAAGCAGTTCGAGAGAGGGGCGGAGTCGGTGACGGTTTCCGCGAGCAGATAGGCATCCAGTGGCGGAGGCAGCATCATGTTCATCGGGGTTCACCTCAAMGTGAAGGTTTGCATGCCCCAATCATGGCGCTACAGTTACCGTATCGCAAGAACGCACAAAAAAGTAAGTARCCCTTGGCTAACCGAAAAAACTACACCCCCGCGACTGCCGCAATCGATGTCGAAGCCGCATTCAAGCTGCTGGAAGGCCGCTGGAAGCTGGTGATCCTGTTTCACCTCTTCGGTGGTCAGGTACAGCGCTTTTCGGACCTCGAGAGACTGATCCCCGGCATCACACAGAAGATGCTTGCCCAGCAGCTACGCTGCCTCGAAGCGGACGGCATCGTGAYGCGTACGGTCTATCATCAGGTGCCGCCGAAGGTGGACTACCGCCTGACTGATTGGGGCCAGGCGTTGTGCCCGGCACTGGATGCGATCCTGACATGGGCGGAGCGCCGTGAAGACTTTCCGTAGGCTGCGCCGAGCTTGTGCGGCTAGCAGCCTGTCATCCAGAACCCCAATTTCGCAAGTCGGCGACGTGGTCTCATCCGCGACTGTCTCATGTCGCGCCGGAACCTGACGGTCGTGAATCTCATTTGAGGGGCAGCACTGGGTCGGCAGCAGCCGATGACCGCCGTCGGTCCTCGAACGGTGAGCCGATGGCGGAGTTTGGCCATGAGCGGTCATTGGACTAACAGACGACTCGTAGCTGGCCTTATGTGGGCGATTCGAAGTCTGGGACCGTTCTGTTTTTGGGCGCGCCGCGATGATGCTGTATGGACCTACCGTATCGACAGGTCGGCAACCGTGTGTACGCGTGCCTGATGTGCTGATGAGCGTGCCCCATCGCTTGATGGCTGCCAGAGCGGAATAAGCCGGGACCGAACTCGACTTGAACGCGCGGAGCCGGTGGCTACCAGTTCCATCGCACGCCCAAGTTGCCGAAGATGCTGCGCGGCAGCGAGCTTACCCCGCCAGCGCGTCAGCCTGCTGGCCCAACTGCCGCAGCAGGGCACTCACATAAACTGCGGACGCGGCCGCATCTCGCCGCGTGCATAGCTTCAGTGGCCGCACCGCCCACTTCTCGCACAGCGTCAACACCCGCACGCCGTCGCAGTTGATCGACCGCAACACCGAGCGCGGCACCATGCCGACCCCCGCGCCCGAGCGCACCATTGCCACCACCGCTGCGAAGCCGGACACCTGGATGCGTACGTCCATGTGATGTCCCAGGGCTGCGGCCTTGCCCACCATGAAGGTATGAATGGCAGCCCCGCTCTGCAGGCTGACGAAGGGGCGGCTCAGGCAGTCCAGGAATGCTACTGACTGGCGCGCGGCCAGCGGGTCACCCTCGGGCACCACCATGACGACTTCATCCTGACGGTAGGGCAGGAACACAAGTTCGGGATGCTCGTCATCCCATGTGACCACGCCAACGTCGGCTCGCCCTTCGGCCACGGCGGCCACGATGTTGTGGCTGAGACGCTCGTCCAGGGAGATACGCACTTCCGGGTAGTCGCGCAGGAACGTCTGCAGATCCCCCGGCAAGAACGAAGCGATCGCACTGCTGTTAGCAAAGATCGTGACCTGCGCCCGGACTCCTTCGGCATAGGGAGCCAGGTTGGCGTGCATCTGCTCCAGCTCGGCAAGGCAGCGGCGGCAGTGCTCCAGCATGACCTGGCCAGCGCGTGTCAGCGAAACGCCGCGTGCCTCCCGCACGAACAGCCGGGTGCCCAGCGCTTGCTCCAATTGCTTGATGCGCAGGCTGGCCGACGAGGGCGCCAGGAAGCAGGTGGCGCCGCCTCGCGACACGTTGCCTGCGTCGGCCACTGCCACGAACAGTTTCAGGTCTATCAGACTGTAGTGCATAAGGTTTCGTATTTTACAAAAGCTGTTTTCCAAACATCTCGTTTGTTCCTCATTTCACTTAATGAAAGACTAAACGCCTTCAATGCGTTGTGTCATAGATTTTGTGAAAAACGAACTGTTACTGGGAAAAACCCCTATGTGCTTGACTCTGGAAACCGACAATCTGACCGCGCTCACCCGCGGGATCGACGCCGCAATGGCATTGCCGCCGGATCGCTTGCCCGGCGCGGTGCAACACGCCTTGCAGGCATCTTTCGCCGACGGTAACTGGCTAACGCCGGCACAGCGCCAGCCGGACCCGCAGCGTTATGCGCGCCACGTGCTGCAGGCCGACCCACAGGGACGCTATACGGTAGTGGTCCTGGTGTGGCAGGCCGGGCAGTTCAGCCCGGTGCACGCGCACCACACTTGGTGTGCACTGACGGTGGTTCAGGGAGAACTGCAAGAGCACTACTACACCTGCGACCGCCAGAGCCTGCGCGCCACGCCACTTCACTGGCAGCCGCGCGCCGTGGGCGCGGGCAGCAGCGGGACGGACGGCCTGGACCAGGTCCATCGGCTGGGCAACGCAGGCGCTGGTCTGGCGATCTCCGTCCACGTGTACGGCGTGGAGGCCGCGCGCGTAGCCACGGGCGTAAACCGAGTCCTCGCGCTGGCCCCCTGAATCCGCTGGATTGCGCAAACATCGAAGCGAGCAAACACATGCAGACCATGAATCATTGGCAGCGCATTGAAGCCGCCCTGTTGGGCGACGCCACCGACCGTACTCCCGTTGCGTTGTGGCGCCACTTTCCGGAGGACGACCTGGACGTGGACAAACTTGTGCGGCACACCCTGGAGTGGCAGCGAAAATGGGATTTTGACCTGGTCAAATTCATGCCACCGGGCACATACGGCGTAGAAGACTGGGGCGCTGTCACGGCGTACCAGGGCAGTGCCAACGGCGCGCGCGCGGTGGTGGCGTCACCTGTGCGAACAACGGAGGATTGGCTTCGAATCCGGCCGTTGGATGTAAAACAGGGCTCCTATGGCCGCCAGAACGAGGCGCTACGCGCAGCGGCACGGTCCTTGCGCGGCGCGGTACCCATTCTGCAAACCGTGTTCAGCCCACTAACCACGGCGCGCAAGTTGAGTACGGACAGGCTATTTGCTGACCTGCGCTGCGAGCCGGATGCGCTTGAGGCGGCGCTGCGGGTAATCACGGACACCACGATTCAGTTCGCGTTGGACTCGCTGGAGGCCGGCGCGCACGGCGTGTTCTTCGCAACGCAACTGGCGTCGAGCCGCATGCTGACGACCCAGGAGTATGAGCGATTCGGGAGCCGCTACGATCTGGAGGTGCTCGCTGCGCTGCGTGGCCACGCACAACTCAACATGTTGCACGCGCACGGCGACGACATCATGTTCGATCTCCTGGCGACGTATCCAGTCGACATGTTCAATTGGCACGACCGCCTGACCCCTCCAGGGCTGGAGGCGGCGGCGGCGCGCTTCACGCGCCTGCTGGTGGGTGGCTTGAACGAGCACGGCACCTTGCTTCACGGAAGCGAGCAGGATATTGCTGATGAGGTGCACAACGCAATAGCGCAAACGGACGGCCGCCGCCTGATAGTGGGTCCGGGCTGCGTTTTGCCAGTTGCGACGTCGGACACGGCGATACGCGCGGTGGTCCGGGCCGCGCGAGCGCCGCAG
Source organism: Cupriavidus sp. YAF13 (assembly GCF_052113425.1). Lineage (NCBI taxonomy): Bacteria > Pseudomonadati > Pseudomonadota > Betaproteobacteria > Burkholderiales > Burkholderiaceae > Cupriavidus > Cupriavidus sp. YAF13. The sequence goes on along the minus strand of NZ_JBFRDD010000018.1, from coordinate 86,522 downwards.
GAGCAAGCCTTGTATGCTTGACGCCGCCGCGAGCCGGCACCAACCAAGAATAGGGCGGCGCCGAATTGCCGCTTACAAAGATCAAGGAGACAACATGCGTCACATCCTGGCCTGCCTGGCCGCTGCGGTGGCCCTGGTTCCAAGTCTGCAGTCGTCCGCCGTGGCGGCGGACTGGCCCGACCCGTCCAAGCCCGTGCAGATCATCGTGCCCGCGCCGGGCGGTGGCGGAACGGCTGACACCCTGGCACGTGTGCTAGCCGAGCAATTGCACAAGCAACTCCACGCCACAGTCATCATTGAGAACCGTGGCGGTGCCAACGGTAATATCGGTGTCGGGATGGCCGCCGGGGCTGTACCGGATGGGTACAAGTTCCTGTTTTCGTGGGCAGGCACGCTGGCGGTAAATCCCAGCTTGTATGCCAAGCTGCCGTTCGATTCGCAAAAGAGCTTCACACCGGTGGCGCTGGTGGCCGATGTGCCCAATATCCTGGTGGTCAACAAGAGCCTGCCGGTCAAGAACCTGTCCGAGTTCATTGCGTTTGCCAAGGCCAACCCCGACAAGCTGAACTACGGCTCCACGGGCAATGGCAGTTCCATGCACGTGGCCGGCGAACTCTTCATGCGTGAGACCGGCACCCGCCTGATACACGTGCCGTACAGTTCGCCGGGTCAGGCTACCACCAATCTCCTCGCGGACGATATCCAGGCCATGTTCCAACTAGTGCCCGGCATCCTCGGGCAGGTCAGGAGCGGTAAGGTGCGTGCGCTTGCCGTCATGTCGAATCCGCGTTCGCTCGCCTTGCCTGACGTGCCGACCGCCGCCGAGCTGGGCCACTCCAATCTGATGTCTTCGACCTGGTTCGCAATGCTCGCTCCCCGCAACACGCCAGAACCCATCGTGATGCGCATGAATGCGGCACTGAACGAAGTGCTGCGCGACCCGGAGGTGATCCGCAAATTCACTGAGATGGGGGCAACGCCGTTGGGCGGCACGCCGCAGCAACTGTCAGCGCACTTGGCGGCCGAACTCGTGAAGTGGCGAGCGGTGGTGAGCCAAGCGAGTATCAAGATTCAGTAGGAGCGCGCTCAGGCATTGACCAGCATCCCGGGCCCTGCCTTCTCGCGCCGGGCTGGCTAGCCTAAGCCGACAAACTCCCAAGGGCAGGGTGCACGGATCTCAAGGAGGCTGCGAGCGTGCCTGGGCTTCTCCCACTACGTAAGCCGAATATATGCGTATAGACGTATGCGGTCCGTAAGCGACGCCTGTTAGATCGGTATGCGCAGAATCGGAATGATTCTTCACGGGATGACGGACGATTCTTTACGGCATGCTTACTGTCAACCGTAGCGTCGCGAGGACCGTTCATACGTTGCAAAGCGGCTTTCTCCCGGCGGCCCGTTCATCGTACGCCGGTTCCTGTTCGAATCCATACTGGTTCTTTCTCAGCAAGACCGGCGCAACCATTATCGGAGCCATATGGCATTTCGTCTGTCCTTGCGAGCAGCAGCCACGATTCCCGTTCTTTGCATCGTGATGCTTGGCGGGTGCATCGCCGCGACGCAGCACCATACCGACGTGACCGGTTCATATCAGTCACACACCGGCGCGCAACCGAAGCCTGCGCCCGGCGCCCGCATGGCCGGCGCACCTTTTGTTCACCCCGGCCTCCTGCATACGGAGAGCGATTTCACGCGCATGCGCGAGAACGTCGGCGCGCGGCGGCAGCCGTGGTTCGACGGCTGGCAACGCCTGGTTGCCAACCGGCATGCGTCGCTCGACTGGAAGCCGAATCCGCAGCCGGCCATCTATCGCGGACGTAACCCCGACCACGCAGAGAATTACGCCACGCTCTTCAACGATGCCGCTGCGGCCTACGCGCTTGCACTTCGGTGGAAGATCACCGGCGACGACACCTACGCGCAACACGCCATAGAAGTCCTGAATGCGTGGTCGCGCACGCTGACGATGATCGGTGGCAGTTCCGACAAGTTCCTGGCTTCCGGTATTTACGGCTACCAACTGGCGAACGCCGGCGAAATCCTGCGCACGTCCCCACTGTGGCGTGCCGACGATTTCCGGCGCTTCCAGTCGATGATGCTAGGCGTGTTCTATCCCATGAACCACGACTTCCTGGCGCGGCACAACGGCGCAAAGATCGACCACTACTGGGCCAACTGGGATCTCGCAAACATGGCATCCATGCTGGCAATCGGGGTCCTGACCGACCGTCACGACATCTATGCCGAAGCGGTCGACTATTTCAGGCATGGCGCCGGCAACGGTTCAATCGAACACGTGGTGTGGAAGCTGTATCCGGATGGGCTGGGTCAGGTGCAGGAAAGCGGGCGCGACCAGGGGCATACCATGCTCGATATCGCGCTGCTCGGGGCGTTCTGCCAGATGGCCTGGAGCCAGGGGGACGATCTTTACGGATATGACGACAACCGGTTCCTGCGCGGAGCGGAATACGCCGCCCGATACAACCTCGGGAAGGACGTGCCTTACACGCAATACACGAACAGCGACGTCACGCAGCCCGTCATCTCGCCGAATTCGCGCGGCGACGGGCGTCCGATCTGGGCACTCGTCTACAACCACTACGTTGTGCTCAAAGGGCTCTCCGCGCCGGACGTCGAGGCTTTTGCCCGCAAGGTCGCGCCGGAAGGCGGCGGTGGCGACTACGGTCCCAACAGCGGCGGCTTCGATCAACTGGGATATGGGACGTTGACATATACGCTTAAATGACGGCCAGCGTCTCAGGCAGATTATCCGGTACGGTGTGGCTGGCGTAACAGGAGGCGTGATTTGTGATCAGCGGTGACCGGCTGGCATCTTCCAGGGACGCAGCGCGTCGTAGTCGTCGGCGGTCTTCGCCCGTGGGCCGCCGTGCCAGTCAGGTGACTGCGTCGCCCGCGCTAGAACAGCGCCAGCACTAGTGGAACTCGCATCGCATGCAGAGTGCAGCCGTTTGCACGGCCCGCTGAAATGCACTTGAAGCCGTGACTTCCGGTGGTGCCTCTTCGGCAGGGATAAGGGAGAACCCCCAGCGCGCGAAATAGGCTGGGGCTACAGCAGAGAGGAGATAAGCGTCTCGCGCCTCGGTGCCGCGAGCTTTTATCAAGAGCGCCTCAACCAATCGGCTAGCGATGCCCCTCTCGCGGTATTCAGGCTCAACTGCTACCGAGCGGATTAGGATGGACTCTCCATGGCGCTCTGCCGCTGCGCAGCCAACGATGTGGCCATCACACAGGGCAACGTGGAAGGCTTCGATAATTTCGACAACATCCGTTGCAGGTAGCCTGCAGCGCTCAAGCAAAGCAACGATTTCCTGCAAGTCTAAGTGAGAGGCCGAACGTAGGTGAATCTCGGTCATCATGATGAAGTGACTCCAACTTGCGTTTCCTTAGGCTAAGAGAAGCCTGCGGCACGCTCTAGTAATACTGAAGGCATATGTTTGCCTTCTTCTTCACTTGGCAGCGCGATGGCCATGCGGCATCGTCGGCCGTCATGGAGGTGAGCCTATCACCGAACACGCGATCAGCTTGTAATCGATTGTGAGATTGCAGCCAGGGGCCGCAGGAAACAATGAAGTCACTCCGCAGTGCGGGGAAACGGAGACCCGCTACTGAGATGTAGGTGCGCCTTCCGAGCATCCAGAAATCCAGGGTATGTACGAGTTCATACCGCCATCGCCCGGCGTGATGCTGGCGGCAGCGTATCTGCGGTCGGTTTGGTAACAGGTGCGCGCGAACCCATGTACACGAACGGGTAAAGCGGAGCGGGGCCGCCCCATTCGCCCGCACTCTGACCTAGTGATGCGTACCGGCGCCCCACACTCTCCTACGCAGGCGCGTGCACGGAGAAAACTGGCGATGCATGTGGAAGCAGACGCTAGAGTGTGACCCTCATGACTGCCGCAGTGTTGGCACTGGTATTGGAGAATTCATGAGAAGCCAGCAATTCCAGGGGTATGGCCACACGGTCGACTGGCGTGAAGCCAAGTCGAGAGAAATAGCCCGCGGCAGTTTCAGTTCTGACCACCAGGGATTCGATACCGCGCAAACGCAAATCGGCCACCAGTGCGGAAACCAGAAGAGCGGCCAGACCTGCACGTCTTGCCCGTTCCGCCACGGCGACCCCTTGTAACAGGCCAACCTTGCCGCCAAGTTCTTCGATACCGGCGCACCCAAGAAGGCCAGTCCGGTCTCGGCTGACATGAAATTGCACCGCTTCGCTATATATTCCGCCAACGGACAGCGAGCACGACCGAAGCAATGCTTCCACATCACGAAGGTCTGCCTTGGTCGCACGGCGCGGCCTCATAGCGTTACCTGTCAATCCAATGCGTGATGACGAGCGCCTTGGCGTTCCGGCTGTTACTCACCAGCATAGCGCTCACTCATATTCGTCATCTTAGTCATCGTAGTCGTCATGCCAGCGTCGCCATTCGCGTCGACGCTCGCGCCATTCGCGTTCGCGCCAGCGCTGCTCCCGCCAGGCACGCTCCCGCCACGCACGGGCCCGCCAGTCGTCGTAGTAGTAGCCCGGGGCAACTACCACGGGCGGAGGCTCGATAACCACCGGCGCTGGCTCGTAGTAGATAGGGGGCGGGGTGATAACCGCTGGCGATGGGATACCGATGCCGATACCTACGTCCACTCGCGCTTGAGCAACGTTCGAGGCAAGTCCGGTCATCCCGGCCAGTATCAAAAGTGCTGCGACCCTTCGCATGGTTTACTCCGTTTCCTCTTACAGAGACTCTAGGCCGGCTTGGCTCAATGATGTATTAGCGGACTCGCAAAGCGGTGACTTTCTGTAACGCGATGTGGAGGCGCCTGGTGTCCACCCGGATTGGACGGTCTACGACACAGCCGCGCATCTTCCGCGTGGGACCGGGGTCGGAGTACACCAGATAGTCCAAGAACCAATCTGAGGGTGGAGACGCATCCGTCCACGCGCGCAACTTCAGCTCACCTGTTTCAGAACTTACGGATTGTCACGAGTTCTGAGTCAACTCAGCTCGGGACAGTACCGTTTTTACCGGTAAGCACGGCGCCTTGCCGAGTTGCTAAAAATTGTTCAGGAGTTCACGTCATGAAGAAGCTGTTCGCTGCTCTCGCCTCTGTAGCCCTCGTCGGTACTGTTTTCGCTCAGACTGGTGTTCCAGCTTCCGCGACTCAGCCGCAAGCAGGGGCGATGAAAAACCAGGTAAAGGTCGTCAAGGAAAAGAGAGCCACGCAGGCAAAAGCCGAAAAGGACAAGAAGGATGTCAGCGCGCAGGGCAACGTTGCAAAGGCTCAAGCCAGCACTGGCAAGGAAAAGGCTGACGTAAAAGTTGACGCCAATAAGTCCGTCGCCAAGGGCACCCACCACAAGGCGAGCAAGATGGGGGCCGCCAGTACCGAGGCCAGTAAGGCGAAGGCGGATGCTGCGAAACCGGAGGCTCAGGCCGACGCCGCGAAGGCTGCAGCCAGCGCCAGTGTAGACAAGACGAAGAAGCAGTAAGCTGCTCCCATCGAGCGGAGGGGGGTACGTTGCCATGGCGTTGGCCATCGCGACGAAGCTCGAGTGCAGGAGCCTTTTGGAGAGTGCCAGTCAGCTGGAAGGCCAGCCTGGCCTCTCCGCGCTTGTTCAATATGAGGGAAGTGCCATGAGAGCCTTTCTCGCATTGCTGATCGCCGCATCCACGCTGCTCGGCGGTTGTGTCGTGGTGCCATACGATGGCGGGTACCATGGTGGATACTATGGTCCATATGGATATTGGGGCCACAGGCACCACGGACACCATGGAGAAAACGACTAACGCGGAATTTGACGCCGTCGTTACATCCGAAACGCCAGCCATTCAGCCTAGACATCTGCTCGAAGACGACCGGGTGCCGCCAGCTCAGGGGCGGGGGCACGCCGAGCTTTCGCCGTGCCCCCGAGAAATCCATGGCAACCGTCCCAATCCCATGGCTCGCTAGGTTCTGACGGAGCACAAGCCAGCTTGACCTTTCACTTGTGCCTGCTCCTCCATGGAGCACGAGGCGGCTGGCGCGGCCCTCCACCTCAAGCCGGTCGGCGGCCAAAACTTCGGCACCAGTGTCAATTGCGACCTCATGCCCATCACCAGCTAGGTCTGGAAGATTCTCTTTCGCCGGCGCACGCGAGGCTATGGCGTTTGCCAGATACCTCGGCCAGCTTGACAGCCACCCACGCGCTATACCGATTGCAGATCACTTGCGACACTGCGGTTACAAATCCTTACGGAAATCGCGTAAAGATGACTGCCGCGAACCAGTACAGTTACGCTCGCCCAGAGTTGAGGAAGAAATGAAGCAGCTTGTATTGATTACGGCGTTCGGTGGCGCACTTCTCGCAATTGCCCCCGCTGCCCACGCGCGTGTAAATGTCGACATTGGCATCGGAATTCCCGGTGTCGTCTATGCCGAACCGGCGCCGGTCTATGTCGCGCCCCAGCCGGTGTATGTAGAGCCCCAACCGGTTTATGTAGCGCCCCGGCCCGTGTATGTTCCTCGCCCAGTTGTTGTCGCTCCTGCGCCCGTCTATGCGCCCTACTGGCGTGGGCGCGATGATGATGATGACGACCAGGGCGAGCGGCGGTGGCGCAGGCGTGGCCACCACGGACACGGGCGACACGGGGACGACGACTGACGGGGACCTGGTGAATCCAATAGGATAGGAGCGCCCCTCGGCGCGCGTTGTGCGAGCACAGGCGACGGTTCGGGTCAGGCCCATCGACCGGAAGTCCCGAATCATCTCCTCACCTTCGGGCACTGCCGTGAGGCTCGGCGCTTCTTCGGCAAGGTCTGTTGGACGCAACAAATCCTTTTCCGGAGCAGCGGCACTAGTGGCACGCCATCGTGCCTTGCGTCGATTTTGCGGCTAACGATGCTAGGGCGTACCTCGCCCCCAGGACCGGGAATCATGTCCGTGAATGTGATGTGCTTTACGGCCAGAACCCAAGTCATCCCTGCCGCCAAAGTATCAAGACCCGAAAACCGGTGCCACTTGGACGGGCCGCGGTCGAGCACCGGCCTGGCTTGGCAAGAATCGCGACAAATTTCTGATTGCAGAAGCGTGAGCGCAGGACGGAGCTATCCGCCGCTACTTGGCGCGCACGTGCCGCATTGACCGAGAAGCCGCTCAATCACCGGGTTGGCACCCGGGTGAAGCAGTGGGTCTTCCACATCGAGAGTGTCAACGCCTATGACTCCCAGCTAAAGGCTTGGATGGCACGTGTCAGAGGCCTGGCTGCCAAGAACCTGTCCTATTATCTTGGCTGGCGCCGCCCGTTGCCCATGCCGAGCGACGATAGCCTTTGCGCCCCCTCATGCTTGACTAAGCACATAGGGCGCAGCCCCCACTTAAGTGGGGTATCCGCAATCGCATTCGGCCTTGCCCCCGCTCCAATTTGGGATAACTTTGTAGACACAGGTAAAAGAACGCTGCGCGAGTCCGCGCGCCCCGGTGGCGGCGGCCCGGCAGCAGCCGGCTGACACCATCGCCGCTTGATCGCTTAGGTCTGCAGTCCACACGTCACGTTCCTGGGGGATATCGTGTGCGCAAGCTACTGACGCAATTGCTGCGTCCGATCGGACGCGTCAGTACGACCGTCATCACACTCGGCGCGCTGCTGCTCGGCCTGCTTAGCACGATCGTCGTGCATTCGCTTTACACAGAGCTGCTGGAGAGGGATGCGCGCCTGCGATTCAAGAGCGATACCGACGATATCGTCCAGCAGATCGATACGCGTATCCGGCTCTACACCGACGTCCTGGTAACCATGCAGGCGCTCTTCGGCGCTAGTGACGATATATCGCGCGAGGAATTCCGGGACTTCGTCAATGGCCTCAACCTGGAACAACGCTATCCCGGGTTCCAGACGCTCAACTACGCGCCCTATGTGCCGGCCTCCGAGCTGGCCAGCTTTGTCGCCAGCCAGCGCAAGGACCCAGTGCTGCGCGAGGCCGGCGTGGCGTTCTCTGTCCACCCTGCAGGGAAGCGGCCAGCCTATTTCGTGTTGACTTATGTCGAGCCGTTCCATAACAACCTGCCGTCGATCGGCATCGACATGGGGGCTGATCCGGGGCGCCTGGCCGCTCTCGAAAGAGCCCGTGACAGCGGGCAGGCAGTGAGCAGCGGGCGCCTGATCTTCAGCGAAGCCAAAGGTCCTCACGTCGGCATTGCCTTGCGCCTTCCGGTCTACAGAAAAGGCCAGCCGCTCGATTCACTGGAGCAGCGCCGCCGTGCCTATATCGGCTCCGTTGGTGCTGGTATACGAATCAGCGGGCTGCTTGGGGAGATCGCCGGCAACGAGCGCATGTATGGGACCCGTTTCGAACTGTACGACGCCGGGAAACTCGATGGCGAACCGGTACCGCCGTCCCCGGCGACTCTGCTGTACGACAGCGCCGGCGGCATGACGGCAACCGGCCCCGCCGTTGCCAAGGCGGCTAGCCAGGCCAGCGCCGCACGGCTTGCGGCCAGCGACGAGCCCTCCGCGCGCCAGCGGGCAAGCGTATCGGACGATCGTTCCTTCCAGCGCAAGGAGATGACACAGCCGTTTGGAGGGCRGCGCTGGCTCATTGTTTTCTCCGCCGACGCCCAGGCCATGGCGGGCCCGCAACGCTACCTGAAGCGTGTGGTGCTTGGGGCCGGGCTGATCATCACCGCACTGCTGGCCGGGCTGGCCTACGCGCTATCCAGTTCCCGGTCGCGAGCCCTGGCGGTGGCCGATGGCATGACGCACAGCCTGCGCGAGAGTCAAGAGGGGCTTGCCCAGGCGCAGCGGATCGCGCACCTGGGGGATTGGCGTCTCGACCTCGGGCGCAACGCAGCCTATTTTTCCCGCGAGATGGCCCGGCTGCTGGGTGTGCGGGCGCTGGATCCCACCCCCGACATGCTGCTAGGCGCTGCCGATCCTCGCTTTCGCGGCGTGTTGCGGCAGAGGATGCAAACCGCCTTGCGGGAGCGCGTGGCCTTCGAGCTCGAGTGCCCCTACCGCTCGTCACGTGGACGCATGGGTTGGCTTCACCTGATCGGCCATGCGCATGGACCAATGGGCACCGCCGTCCTGCGCGGTACCGCGCAGGACATCACCCAGCGAAAGCTCATCGAGCAGGCTCGCGCACAGGAGCATCTGGTTGCCTTGCATCTCGCCACCGTGTCTAGCGAAGCCGAAGTCCTGGAAAAAATCATCGGTACATTGGTTGCGGGAATGGAATGGGAGGCCGGTGCATTCTGGCCTTCGGAAGCAGGACGTGGCTTGGCGCTTGCGCCGGTTTGCCGGGCCAGAGCGCAAGAACTGGAACCTTGGCTGGCACGGCGGCCGGCCGACCCACAGGCAGATCAGGCAGATCAGGCAGACGTGCTGACGGAACCGCATTGGTATGCGGGCGGCGGTGCCATCGCGCGTTTGCCTCAGCATCGCTGGCTGGCCGACGCGAGCGTGCGAACCGTATTCGCTTTCCCGCTGCGCAAGGGCACGAGCACGATCGGACTGGTGGAGATGTATTCGCGCACCAGGCGTCCACGCGATCCACATGCGCTTGCCATGGCTAGCGCGATAGCTAGTCACACTGGCCACTTCCTGTTGCGTCGCCAGGCCGAGGAGACCCTGCGCTTCTTTGCCAATCACGATGCGCTCACTGGTCTGCCCAACAGGTTGATGTTCAAGAATCATCTCGAGAACAGCCTCGCTCGTTCCCGCTCCCGTCAACATCGTCTCGATATCCTCTTTGTTGACCTGGACCAGTTCAAGAGGGTCAACGACACAATGGGCCACAACGCGGGCGACGTCTTGCTGCGCGCCGTGGCAGATCGCTTTAGCGCGACGCTTGGCGAAGCCAACCTGATTGCCCGGCTCGGTGGCGACGAGTTTGTCGTACTGGTCGAGCCGGTCGACGACTTTTCCCTTTTGCACCGCATCATCAAGCGTATCCAGGCCGCGCTCGCATCCGGCTTTGTCGTCAATGGCAAGGAGCTGCAGGTGACGGCAAGCATCGGCGTCAGCTCCTTTCCTGAAGATGGCAATGACGCGCAGACGCTGCTCAAGCATGCCGATCTCGCCATGTATGCCGCCAAGCAACTCGGCAAGAACGGCTTCCAATACTATGTGCGCGAGATGAGCGTGACCTTGCAGAATCGCATCGACATGGAATCGCATCTGCGCAGCGCACTGGAACACAACGAGTTCGTGCTGCACTACCAGCCGCGCATCTCGCTGGACACCAATGCCTGTACCGGCGTCGAAGCGCTGATCCGATGGCACCATCCGAAGCTCGGCATGGTGATGCCCGCGGACTTCATTCCGGTTGCGGAGGAATGCGGGGCCATCGTGCAGATTGGCGCGTGGGTACTGCGTGAGGCCTGCCGCCAGAATGCGCAATGGCTTGCCGACGGCAATGCCCCGATACGCGTCTCGGTCAACCTTTCCGCCAGGCAATTCGCCGACAAGGACCTGAGGCAGGTCGTGCTCGATGCGCTGAAGCAAGCCGGCTTGCCAGGGTATCTGCTCGAACTCGAACTCACCGAAAGCATGGTCATGCGCGATGCCGAGCAAGCGGCGCGCTGGCTGTCGCGCCTGAAGCGAACCGGGGTACGGCTGGCCATTGACGATTTCGGCACCGGCTACTCCTCGCTCGCCTACCTGAGCCGCTTCCCGATCGACACCGTGAAGATCGACCGCTCGTTCATACGGTATCTGCCCGATAGCAGGAGCGATGCGCAAATCACGAGCGCAATCATCGGGCTAGGACATCAGATGGCGCTGGAGGTGGTGGCCGAAGGCGTCGAGAACGAGGATCAACTGGGCTTTCTTCGCCGCGAGGGCTGTGACGAAGTCCAGGGCTACTACTTTAGCCGCCCTATGCCGGCCGAGGACGTCACCGCGTTTCTCGCCGGCCATACCGTGCACGGTCTGCTGCCTGAACAGGGACCGCAGCCGATGCGCGCCTGATTCTGAATTCCGGCGCGCGCCCCAGCGTCAACAACAGGAGGGAACACATCATGACAGCGCAGAAACAGTCGATTGAACGGTCATGGCAAGCCATCGATGCGCTCGATTTCTCGAGGATCAAAGCCAAGCTGCTACATGGCAAGTCCACCCATTGGAGTCCCGAAGGCCTGGCCGATGCCGAGGCCGGCTACCGCAGGTTTCTCAAGCTCGCGGTAAAGTACCCCGACACTCCAGTGGTGCCCAGCGAACAGGTAGACGCGTTCTGGCACGCCCATATTGTCGATACCAGGCGCTATGCAAGCGACTGTGAGCACATCTTTGGCCATGTCCTGCATCATGACCCCTACGTTGGTATCGATGGCCCACAGGATGAAGCCCGCCTGCGCGCGCTGGCCGAGGCAAGTGCCCGACTTGGCGCGCGCGAGTTCGGGTTGAGACCGGCGACGGCGGCCTATTGTGCGGTCACAAGCGAGGCGAAGCCCGCGCTGGGAGCCGAGCCGGCAGACGCCAAGGCTGCGTACTGCGCAATCACCAATGGGACGCAAGCGGCGTACTGCGCGATCACCTCCGGAGTCGTTTCGTCCAGCGGTCGGGACGCGCCTTCTCCTGCGGGGCTGCCGCGTCACTGATGCGTTGCGAAGGGCCGCACCAACTGGCCGTAGGCGCATTCACGGCACCCCGACCACGTCCGGGAGGGGTGCCATTCTGTCGGAGACGATGCGATGATGGATTCATTGCTGTTCAGCAAGCCGTTCACCTTCCTGGCCTGCCCGCCGATTGCAGAGCTCAAAGAAGCCATCGATGCGCTTAACACGTTGCCGGGACACTCGCGCTGGCTCAAGGAGGAAAACGCCATCCGCCGCGATCATGTTCCGGCCTTCGTCGAGCAGAGCCGCCAGGCCCTGGAGGCGCTTGTACCGGGCCGGTCCTTCATGGTCGATAGCCTTGCCGATCGGATTCGGCATACACCACGGGTGCTGCAGGAGTTGCGCGATTACGGTCCGGAGGTGGCAGCCGCCGCTCACTCCTATTTCTACTGGCGCTATTCAGCCGACGTGCTCGGACGGGCGCAGGGCATTCCGCGCAGTGCGCTGGAACGTCAATTCGGCAGGGTGGCGGCACGCGATGGCTCTCACAAGATCATATGGGGCTGCCCGTGTTGCGATCATCCAGCGCGATACCAGGTCGATGGGCTACTTGCCAATCAGCGCCCGGCGCGCCAGGGCGGCTTTGCGCTTGAGTGCGATCACTGCGGGCATCAGGAGCGCGTGTATGCCGGATTCCTGCACTACGGGCGTCTCCAGTGCCAATGCGCTGCGTGCAAGAGCTATGTTGGCGTTCTTGCCTATGACATGGCCAGGGCTGCGCGAAAACTTGCCGAAAATATCGAGAAATACGCCTGGAGCCAAGCTGCCGAGACCCTTGCCGAGATCCAGGAGTACAAGGACGAGTCCCTGCAGATGCTCCAGCGCCGGGCTAGCCCATCACGCAATGCCGCTTCCTTCGCAGTCGAAGTCGCCTCCGGCAGGTACCAGTCGATGCCCGCGATTCTAACGAGCCTGGACCCTGGCCTGAAAGGTTGCATCGAGAAGAATCCCAGGGCTTGGGCGTTGTTGTGCGAACTGCTGCGCGAAGGCGTGGTTGACAACGAGTACCTCATTTACGAGGAAGCTGACCGCGAGCGCGTGGCACTGCAGCTGTCACTGCTAGAAGAGCCTTCCTCCCAAACGGAAGGCTTGCCACAGAAGAATCTTGAAACTCTGCTGCAAGGCTACCAGCCTGCGTCTCGTGAATCCTTTGCTGCGTGGCTGAAAGCAAGCATGCAGCTAAAGATTTTCACCGGCAAGTTCTGTACCGCGGTGGAGGTTACCTGGAAACCCAACGCGCAGCGCTGCGCGTTCATCGCGAGCAGCCAGGTGGAGCATGCCCGGCCGCTCACGCACGAGACGCCAGCAAGATCAGCCACGTCCTTCGTGCCGCCGTCAAAACACCTGCCTCATACGGACGCGGAAATTGAGGCAGTGACGCTACTCAGGTCGCTGGGGTACATTGTGATGGATCCCGCCGTCATTGAAGCACATGGCTACTCAAAACTGGAAGAAAGCACGCCGCTCAACAAGTAGCCCTGCGTAGCAGGCATCGGTGACCGATTCACCGCCAAGCTGGCCGCATTGCGCGGGCGGATACCTGCCTACCGGCACAGATCCGCGGCCGAGGGCGGCGTGGCCCGGCTCAAATCGAAATCGCTCTCTCGCAAGCCCACCGGCGTAAGCGAGACCCAATGCAGTATGGATGGCGAACGCACCAGCCCAAGGCTGCCTGCATAAGTCCATGGAATTGGCGATGGCTGGCTGCCGCGCAACTCGATGGTGCCGGCGGACAGCTTAAGGTGCAGCAGGCGGCCATCCGCCGCAGGCGCGTACGCCATGTCGCCGACCACGGTGATGCCGGCCTCTCGCACGCTTTCCGGCATGCAGGCCAGCGAGGCGCTCACCCTGCCGGCCTTATCCAGCAGATGCGCGAAGCCCTTGCCCAAGTCGGTGGTGCCGACCAGCAGGAAGCTGTCCAGGGCCGGGACATAGGCCACGCTGTAGGTGTAGTACTTCAGCTGGCCATTCAGTGTTTGCATGCCAGTCAGCACGCCGTCGGCGGGCCGATAGACGGCTGTCTTCAGCCTGGCGTGCGTCTCGCCGGGTACGAACTCCTGCCAGGCAAGCAAGGCCGTCTCCTTCGAGCCTGCAATCAATGGCCACCACTCGCGCTTGTTCGGCGCCACCCCGGTGCTTTGCAGCAGCCGGCCGTTGCCGTCATAGGTCTTGAGGTAGACGCCGTTCCCGGTGCCCAGGTTATCCACGCCGCCACCATCGATCCAGTCGTCCGAGTAAAACACCACGAAAGTATTCCCTACCGCCGTCACGTGGCCAGAGTGTCCACCAGACCAGACGTCGGTCGATTTTGCCGCCTGCGATTGAAGGCCCGTGCCGTACACACGATAGCGCTGGCTGACGCCGTTGGTGGTATTGGAGCCATCCTCAAAGGTCAGCATGATGCGGCCCGCGGCATTCTGCGCGACTGATACCGGCTCCTGCGCTTCCTTCTCGGCGACCAGTAGCCGGGGCTTGCCAAGACTGGCCTGGGCCGGGTTCCAATTGGCGACGTAGATGTCATGCGTCCAGTTGCGATCGCGATCCGGGCCGCGCGGCGGCAGGCCGGAGCTGCTGAAGAAGACGTAGGTGGTCTGCCCAGGCCCGCTTGCCGCGCCAATGCCATGCATAAAGGCGCGCCGATCGATCGCCGGGCGGACCTTGGCGGGCTGCCGGGTGTCAGCGCGGCTATTGTTCCTGCCTTCGTTACGCGCGCCCGCCGGCGCGCACAGCAGCGCACCGGCAAGCACTAGAGCAGCGCCACACATCATGGCGAGCGGACGCATGGTGACTCCACAGTTCCTCGTGACAATGCCAAAACCATTCAATGAGGACCTCGCGCGACAGCGGGCGGACCGCCAGCTGTCGCGCGAGGCCAAATCGCGGAGCTGCTCAGGCCAGTTCTTGCTGTAGCGGTGCAACGTGCGAGATCAGGCCGTCTTCATCGTGAAAAGCCACCAGGCGACGGCCCGTGCCCACCGAGAGCACCACATCCTTGGCCAGGTCGAGCGTCGAGATCGGCGCCACCCGGGCAGGCTGTTTCAGGTTGGACACGCTTGTCCCGAAGCGGCGCGCCAATGTCCACGCCGTGAGCGCCAGGCCTATCCCGAGAATGGTCAATGCATCGGGGATGACCTCCCTAAGCGAGAACTCGGTGCTTCCCGTGGAGGCCACGCACCAGTAGATGTAGAACGCCGCAGCTACCCAGATGCTGGCCACCAGCAGGGGCCGCGCCAGCCGATACCAGAGATATCGTCGGACGGCCTTTCCCGGCGCAAGGTGCTGCAGATACTGCCGCAAGGCCGTGCCGGATGTGTCAATGACAGGTTCTTTCATGTCTCACTCCTCCTCAAGAATGCTCTTCAAGCTGCCCGACAACGGGAGATGCGGGCGCAGGTGACCTTGGCGGCGAGGACGCGGGGGCGTCCTCGCGGATGCCGCGGTCGGGGCTGACCCACCTTGCCCGGGTGCGGCGCTGGAGCAACAGCACGCTGGGCAGGGCGATCACCGATGCGACCATGCTGATGTTCCAGAACGCGATCGGGTACCAGATCGTGTCAAGGAAGTAGCGCAGCAGCTTGGTGTCGTAGCAGCGATCGATGACGCAGCCGACCAGGATCTGCATGCAGCAGGTCATAAAGAGCAAGACGCCTGCCCCGCGCGGCATGCCGGAGAAGCGCCAGGCTTCGGGCAGATCGAACAACGCGGTCGCGGCCGTCATCACCAGGGTGAACAGCATGCAATAGGCCCAGATCACGCTGACCGTGTACTCGAGGAAAATCGGCCACATCATCGGCTTGTTCTTGGTGACGATGGGCGCCGCATACTTCCGCAGCACCTGGATGCCGCCCCGTGCCCAGCGCAGACGTTGCCTGAACAGGCCTTTGAACGTTTCCGGCATCAGGATCCAGCTGAGTGCGTGTGGCTCGAAATGCAGCCGCCATCCATTGACCTGCAGCTTCCAGCTGATATCAATGTCTTCGGTCAGCATGTCGGGGCTCCAGTAGCCCACGCCGCGCAGCGCGCTCTTGCGGAACATGCAGATCACGCCAGACACGGTCAGCAGGCGGCCATACATTTCCTGGGTCCGTTTGATCAGGCCCACGATCGACGAGAACTCGCCGACCTGCATGCGCCCCAACAGCGAGGTCCGGGTGCGGATGCGCGGATTGCCGGTGACTGCACCGACCCCGGCGTCCCGCAGGAAGTGACGCAGCATCCAGCCGATCACCTCGCGGTCGAGCAGCGAGTCGCCGTCGATGCACAGCAGGTACTCGGCATCGGTCAGCATTGCCGCGGTGGTCAGGCCAATGGCCTTGCCCTCGTTGCTGGCCTGGTGGATCACCAGCAATTGCGGATACTGATCGATCAGCGCATTCAGGATATCGCCGGTGGCGTCGCTGCTGCCGTCGTTGACGGCGATGATGTTGTAGTTCGGATAGCGCAATTCCGCCAGGTTCGCGATGACCTCGCGCACATTGGCTTCCTCGTTGAAGCAGGGCACGATCACCGACACCTTCGGGTAATCGAGCAACACATCCGCCCGTGTTTTCTTGCGCTCTTTTCTCTCGATCAGGAAGTAGTGAAGCAGGCCACCCGTCATCCATAAGTAGGACATGAACAGTGGGTAGTAGAAGACAAAATTCGAAAGCAGGCTTGCCATATTCTTCATCATCTTCCCCAACCTTGTTTTTATCGGCTCTTGGTCTAAACCTTCATGCCATTGCGCGGCCGCAGCAGGTTCTGCATGGACATGACATCCCGCAGCACCGCCAGGTCTGGCTGGTTCACCATGAACTGGTCGGGGCAGTAGCCGAGGTGCTTCACGCCAGCCATGCGCAGGCGCTGCATCTGATCGCGTAGCGCGGTGCTGGCGACCGGCGCCTGGGTACGGCCGTCGAGTGTCTGCAGCGCGAAGATGGTTTTTGGCAGCGCGCCCGGATGCGCCGCTACGGCCCGGACCAGGCCCTCCAGCCAGGGCGTCGAAGGCGGGCCGCCTCCGGCATCCGCGTAGGCCATCAGGTTGACGAAGTCGTATTGCGCGGCGAATGCATCGATGTCCTGGGCCAGGCGCATGCTCGCATCGGGACGCAGCACCGCATTGGCAGGCAGGCTGCGCACGGTCAGCACGTTGCCGCCGCCCTGATAGTCCTTGACCAGGTCGCCCAGTTGCCGCGTAAAGTCGATCAGGTACCGGAGCTTGGCGTCCGACCATCGTTGCAGCAGATCGGGGTTGGCGCGGATCGCAGCCAGTCCGCGCGGCAACCCCCAGTCCGCGTAGGCCGCAAGCGCCGCGTCGCTCGCGTCTTCGACATCGCTCAGGCTCGCGTCATCGCCAAACACGACGCCGTTCAGACTGGTGTATCTGCCCAGGTCGTAGTAGATATCGCGGATCACGTTGCGGGCGAGCGGGTCGAAGGGGCTGAGCCGTTGCCGCTGGCGCGGGTCGAGGGGCGTGGCCGGCGCGCCCGGCATCACCGCTACCAGCCGGGACGAAGCCGGATGGCCCGCGGGCAGCTTGTAGGCAAGCACCGGCAATGCCGCGTAGACCTGTACGCCAGCTCGGGTGATCAGCTGCCAGGCCGCGCGCGAGAACAGGTCGCTGCGCACCGGCATGTGGCGGTTGGGAAAGTAGAGCGCCTGGGCGGTGCCGCTGCCGTCGGGATCGTGAAACGCCTGCAGGTAGACCGACTTGGGCTCAAGATCCTTGATCCGGTCTATCAGCCGCGACAGCCTGGCCTCCTGGCGATCGGGGTTCGGATCGTACACCTCGTCGAGAGAGACGTTGACAACTCGTTCGACCGGCTGGTTATCGCCGCGATAGGCCGACTGCTGGCGGAACTGGCCCATCATGACACCTGCATCCCAGTCGTAGGAGACCAGCAGGCGCCTGATCTTGGTCAACGGCACCTCGGGCGTATTGGGCCCGTCGTCGAGGGTGAAGTGGACATTCATGCCCAGTTTGTGCGAAGCGCCGATCAGCGCCGCGTTGTACATGCCGTAGGGCCAGACCATCGAACGCACCCGAACCCCGGTTTTCGCCTGGATCATGTCTGAACACGTCTTCAGGTCACCACCGACCCGGTTTTCGTATTCCTGGTCGGTTTCGTAGCGTTTCAGGTCGGCATGGTAGCGGTGCGCGCTGGCCGCCGGTAGTTCGTTGCCCTGAGGATTGGCCACCGCACCGTGGTGCATGTCGTGCGTGTGCGAGGCGATCTCCACCAGGCCTGACTCAGCCATCTCGCGCAGGTTGTCCCAGCTCATGAAATAGCCCGGCGCCATCACCGACTTATGGCTGATGCGCACCGGCTCGTCCCGCGGCGTACCGGTCCAGCGCGACACCACGGCGACCAGGCCTGGGTAGTTGTACTGTTGCAAGAGCGGAAAGGCCTTGGTGTACTGGCTCTCGTAGGCATCGTCGAAGGTCAGCAGCACAGCGCGCGGCGGCAGGCGCGGGCCGCCGTTGCGCGAGGCAATGATCTGGTCGACGCTGACCGGGTGGAAGTCGTTGCCCTTGAGCCAGGCGAAGATATTGTTTAGCGTGGCAGTGCTGATCGCACAGGTATCTGCCACTGTTCCCACATCCGCACGCAGGTCGTCCCGGATGTCGTGAAACGCGAGTACGCGGAAGGTCAGCCCGTCGTCGCGATCCTGCGGCGGCAGCAAGGACAGCGCATAGCCGGCGTGCACGCTATTGGTCACCGACAGCGCGCCGGCGAGCCCGATGAATGTTCGGCGATTGAGCTTTTGCATGATGACCTATAGAGGGACGTTGAGGTTGAGGTAGATCAGCTTGGTTGTTTCCCGGTTGGAGTCGAAGCGTCTGCTGCCGATGCCGATGCCGTAGGTGAGCGAAGCCTTGCGGCCAAGCTGCCAGAATTGTTCGAGACGCGCTTCCCACAACATGCTGTCGCCAAAGCCGTCCTGCCGGTAGCCACCTGCGGTGACATACACGCGCTGGCTGAAGGACTTCTCGGCATAGCGCCACGGCGTCCATTGGTACATGGTGCGCAGTTGCGCGGTGTAGTCGCGGCGCGGATTGAAGTAGGCGGTGCCGTCCAGCGTATTGCTGGTGGTACCCACGTCGAGCCAGATCGCCACCTGGTGGCGCGGTTGGTTCAGCAGCCGCTGGTAGGCGGTGCCCTGCCACATCTGGTGAAAGTTGGTGTCGCTGTAGCGCGAGGCGCCGTACATCACATTGAAGTAGCGCGCATCGTCCTGCGAGTAGCGCGCCGATGCCGTGGCGGTGCGGCCTGTCACGCCGGCCTGGTAGGCCTTCAACGGCAACGCGTTGTCGTTGGAGTCGACACCCGCGCCAAAGCGCCAGTCATCATTGGGCTGGAAGGCGACCGTGCCGGTGCCGCCGGTCTTGCCCTGGCCTCCGGTGGACTGATGCAGCTCGGCGGCGGCTTCCCAGCCGTCGCGCCGGAAGTCGCCGCCGAGGCCGTTGCGTATGCGGCTGACGCTCTGGCCATCGCCGGTGTCGCCACGCGCCGTGTACTGGTGCGCGAAGACACGCCAGTAGTCGGCCATCGGCGACGAATAGAGACGGGTGTCAACACCCCAGGCATGATCCGCCAGCACTGCGTTGCCGCGCTCGCCAATGGCGTCGATGACCAGTTGCGGGCGCTCGTAGACACGGTACTCGCGCTGGAAGTTCTTGACGCTGTTGTTGTCGGGGAAATTGCCGTCGAAGGCCGCGGCGACCGCCTTCGCCTGATCGTACTGATGGAGTTGGAGGGCGGTCTTGCCGAGCCCCACCAGGCTTTCGATATCGCCGGGGTGGTCGGCCTGCGACTGCCGGTAGATGCTTTGCGAGGCGTATGGGCGTTCCAGCACCAGCGAACCGTCCGCGCGGGCGGTCAGCAGGGACGGATCGAAGGGGGCATCCTTGCGCAAGGCATCCAGTGCCTGGACGCCCTCTTTGACGTGATTGGTATAGAGGAGGTATTGCGCCTGCAGCTTCTTGACGTGGCCGTACTCGGGATTTGTCTTGTCCAAGTCTTCGGACAGCTCGGTTTGCGCCGGCGTGCTACGGGCCATCATCGAGACCAGTTTGAGCGCCGCCTCGTAATGTCCCTGGTCCAGGTAGGCAAAGAACAAGCTTTCCTGCACGCTAGGACGCGATAGCGCATAAGGCTCGGTAGTCTCCTGGATCGGCTCGATGACCGCCTGCAAGGCCAGTTCGTAGGCGCGCGAGGCAAGGTCGGGCTTATCGAGATAGGCGTAGGCATCGCCCGCGGCGGCATAAGCCGAGCCCGGCAGCGGCTCGTTGGCCAGCGAGAGCTGCTCGTATAGCGCGGTGGCCTCCTTCATGCGCCCGCGCACGGACAATGCCGTGAGGCGATCGGACTGGACCGCGCGCCGCACCCCGTTGTATTCGTCGTCGGCAGGAATCCTGTCTTGCAGTGCCTGGGCTGCGGCAAGCGCGGCGTCGGCGGGAACCAGGCGATCCTGGTCATTGGAAGCGATGGCTTGCTGCCGCGCCCACCGGATTTGCTGGGCAACCACAAGATGCTCCAGCAGCAGCAGATCCCGGCGCGCGAAGACATCCGGGCGTGCGGCGGCCTGTTCCAGCGCCAGTTTTGGGGAACCTGCTTCGGCCAGGGCGAAAATGCGCTCCCTGAGCCTGTCGTTCTCGCCCGCCGATGCGGGTTGCTCCAGCCCGGCCGGCGGCCGCACGCGCGGCATTGCCGGCTTTGCGGTCTCTGCCGCGCAATGCTCGCGGGCGAACAGCGCTAACAGCACGGCCGTGGTCTTGAGCGTGGTCCGCAATCGCTTGCGGCACTGCTGGGATGCGTTCACGTCTTGTTCCCCCGGAATGCCCTGCTGCAAACAAAACGTCTCCCTTGGCGTGCGGCATATCCTTGCCGGCACCAATGCGTGTAACCGGAGAGACGGACATCACACGGCCAACCTGATGGCCCTGTTGCAACGCAACGCGCCAATCCGGTCCACCGAGACATGACCTTGCTGAATCCGACCAGAAATCAAAGCGACCCCGGCGCTGCGCCGGTTGCGCCCTGTTGTTCCCATCCAATGCCTGTCGCGCGCGGCAGCGATCTGTGCTGCAGCGATGCGGCCTATGCCTCTGTATCTTCTCGTTCTGCTTTCGTCTGCCGCAAAAACGGCGGCTTCCTGCCAACCACGTCTCCAGGCGTACCCGTTGCGCCTGCCTTGATGCCTGCTTGGAGGCCGTTTCCAAAAGATGCTAGCGTCGTCGCGCGGGCCTTGCTCGCACCACTTGTACTGTCTGCGGCCGTGCGCCTAGCCAGAACCGCTTCGCTTCATGTTGAAACGGCACTCTTAGTGCTTGTGCGTCATTATTTGGTGATTGGGTGCTATTGCGACAGTCGCCAAAAGCACTAGAGGGACCAGCTGAAAGTTGGAGGTGACCTAAACCGGGAGACCGGCCCCGTGGCCCGGGTGCGGTACGAGGAGGGCGTAATGTGCGCCACGCCGCAAACCGGTGGGACTTCGGTGGGACTTATGGCGGATGGCTGCGAATGCTGCGCGTGTTTGGTCTTGTCGCGGCAATCCAGGGGGGGGAGCGCCATGGCAATCTCACATGCAGCGCGCCCTGCGGCTGTTGTGCGCCGCTTCAAGGTGTCGCCCGCCGACTATCCGGTGGAGGCCACCCACAAGCAACGAACGCAATATGTGATCTTCGAGACAGGACCCCTGGGGACAGGCATGCGCCGGCAGCAATGACCTGCGGCTGGCCCGCCCGGCAACGGCGCGGCCCTCTGTCACCCCCCTACGCAGTTGAAGGAGCGGGCCGAGACCCGCTGTGCAGCTTCGGTCTGCTTCTACCAGTGTCACTGCAGATGCTGGCCCCCATTGATCGCAATGTTTGCGCCAGTCAGGAAAGCCGCTTCACGCGAACATAGGTAGACAATCAAGGCCGCCACCTCCTCCGGCTTCCCCAGGCGGCCAACCGGGATTTGCGGGATGATCCTGGTGTCCAGGATCTCCTGCGGCACCGCTGTCACCATCTTGGTCGCAATGAACCCGGGAGACACGGTGTTGACCGTCACGCCGCTCTTGGCTACCTCGAGCGCCAGCGATTTCGTGAAGCCATGCATGCCTGCCTTGGCCGCTGCATAGTTGGTTTGGCCAAAGCCGCCTTTCGAGCCGATGATGGATGACACATTCACGATCCGCCCCCAGCCGCGCTTGACCATCTCGTCGCACACCGGCTTGGTCATATTGAACACCGAATCGAGATTCGTCCGCATGACCGAGTCCCAGTCAGCTTTTTCCATCTTCCTGAAGCTCGTGTCCCGCGTGATTCCGGCGTTGTTGATCAGAATGTCGACAGGACCAATCTCCGCCCGAATCCTCGCCACACCCAGCTGGCATGAATCGTAATCGGCCACGTCGACCGGAAAGGCATGGAATCGGCGTCCGCTTTCCCCCATCCGCGACAGCCAGCTGGCAACACCCGCGTTCCCCGGGGAGTGGGTCACAACCACCTCACAATCCGCTTCCAGCAGCCTGGTGCTGATGGCCTCTCCCAATCCCCCCATCCCCCCCGTTACCAGGGCTATCCTCGTCGTCATGATTTGAATCCTCCATACACTGCGTTGATGGCCAGGTCGTTGACACGGCCGTGGGAGCAGGTGGCCGAAGCCCAGCCTGCCGCTGGACATGGCCTGCGTTCGCAGCGGCCCCGCGAAGCGAAGGGGCCGCTGCGGCCATCGCGCGGCCTACTGCCGGACGGCTCGGGCAGCCGGTTGCTTCACTGACCTGGAGGCCGCTTCGGCCGCCGTATTAAAGCTGCTCTGCGCAACGTGCGCTGCCTGCTTTGCCGTCGACTGCATGGTCTCGTATAGCGTGTGGGTTGCATCGATTGCCGACTGCCAGGCGGCGACAGCCGCGCTGGAACCTGCTGGCGCAGCGCTCACCGCATTGTCAAGGAGACGCTGCACCCCGCGCTTGTTTTCCTCGTAGTGCGTTTCCGCCGCCTTGTCGAATTCGACCCGCGTCGCGGACGCGATTTCAAAAAATTGCAGGCGATACGAGAGCGCTTTTTCCGTCGCTTGCTTGAGCAACTCGATCTGCAATGCGAAAAATTCCTGGGGGTCCTTGACCGACAGGGCTTTGCGCGCGCCTTCACAAGTCTCGGATAGCGCGCCTTTCGTCGTCTCGATATTCAATGCAAGCAGCTTCTCAAAACCTTCGACAGCTTTGGTCGTCAGACCTGCCGCGGCGTCAATCATCGCCTTCTGCGCAGCCAGAACTTGCTCGGGGGACAGCTGAATCATCTTGCAGCTCCTTAGTGTGACCCACGCCCCGTGCCATCCCATGACAGCACGTTCGCGGCGGAGTCGCGTGAATTGAGCGGCGGCGTAACCGCGGAGGTTCCGGTGCGCAAGAGCCGAGTGCATGCCAGGCGCCTGCAGGCATCTCAGACGGGCGCGCTGCGCCCTTGTCGTGAGGCGGGACGTGCCAAATCCGCTCTGCGGGGGACACGCCTGAAGGCTCTGAGCCAGGCGTAGCCCTGGATTGTTGGCTGAGGCCGGCGAAAGCCCGGCCCAGGCCGTTCGAGGTCGAGCGCTATTGGTTTATGCATCCAGATGCGCCTTCTGAGTTCGCACCCAAAATAACCTCGATTGGCTTGAAACCACAGATCAGATACTTTAGATCAAATTTGTATACTCTGAGATTTAATATTTTAAATTCAGAGTTAATTAATCTTCACATAGAAGATATTTAAATAAATTACCCCCGGAAAGAGGGGATCGAGATCGCAAGGCTCGTTGCAATGCATCAATTGCCTGGGCGCCCGTTACATCGGTGCGACGTGGGCCGTGCCCTGGCTAACGGCGTAGGACCGCAGGCACCGGGTATCTCGCGGAGTCCGTGTTTGGCAAGTGCCTTCGCGAAGTGTCGATCGAGATCGTTTTCGAACAACGATTGCTCATGGGCCTGCATGGCTGCACGGCCGCCTTTCGCCAGGGCGTGCGCAAGAATGCCGGTGTCGGTATGCTGCGGTTAGCTGCCCCAGTCGGTATTGAGTTGCGGTAGCGCAAGCGCGGACATCGCGGCCAGGAACGCCTGCTGATGAAGCGCCACTGAGTCCGTCAGCGTGCCATCGATGTCCAGAACAAGAATGCGGTCAGTTGTCATGGTCAGGCTCTGGTTGGCAGGTAGCGCGCGTGTGGCATGCGAGAAACGCCCCTCCCGACACTGGGCTGGTTAGCTGGCTATCAGGATGTCTTCATAGAAGGCGCCGAATGGCTTGGTGGGATGGGCGATCTGGATCTCCAGAATCCACAGTCCGGTCTTGGGGCACAGTTCATTGTCTCCCAAGTCCCCCGCCCGATAGATCGCATGGGGGAAATCGGATACGCGGTGCCCCTTGATTTCGAGGTTGAGCTTCCAGCCCGCAGCCTCGGCCCTCTGCGCTGCATATTGGTATAGCGCCGGTCCGCCAAGGCCATCTTCACGCCAGCGCGCGCTGACTTCTTGCCAGAGGGTGCGCGCGGCCTCGGCGCAGGCATGCATCTCCGGGTCCTCCCCCACGACGAAGGTATCACCCGCATCGCCTTCATGATCGTCCCAGACAATGCCGAGGTCTATGAAGAAGATGTCATGCGCACCGAGAACATGATCCGGATCTATGCGCTCCTTGAACGTCTTCAGGGTGTTCCGGCCAAAGCGCACGATGATCTGATGCCAGATGCGCTGCATGCCCATCGCTTCGAGCGTGATGCGGGCAAAATCACAGGCCTGTTTTTCGGTCATGCCTGGACGAATGCCCGCGGCAATACGCTGGACCCCTTCGAAGGTCTTGTCCCGCGCGTATTGCATGGCGGGCAATGAGAATTTGGCCCCAACGGCTTCCCGATCCAGCCTTGATGTGCTTTCCATGAAAAATCCAGATGTCGTCATGATTCTGCCGAGTTGAGGCGGGCTGCGGTGCTCCCGCTTGATTTTCGAAATATATCATTGAATATAACGAGTGGGCATTACGACACTCCCGGTCATGCCGAATCGGTTTCTGCGAATCGAAGTGGTGGGGTGGCCGCTCCCGGACGCGATGCGCTCACCGCGCCACCGCGAGGTCATGCGGGCCGCGCGAGAAGTCGCACACAAGCCGGCTGACTTCAGCAATGACATCCAGCGCCGCACTGAAGGCATCGTCCCGGTACACCGCGCAATAGACCAGTGGCGGTGGCATGGGGTCGCTCTTGACCACGCGCAAGAGTCCTTGCTCGATATCCGCGGCGAAGTAGTCCAGGGCAAGCTGGCTGATACCGAGTCCTTCGATGGTCAGTGCTCTCAATACGGTCAGGCTGTTGGTGGCAAATACCTTCTTGAACTTGAATCCATGCTCCCGGCGCCAGGCGCCGTAGAACGTGTTCTTCGCGGACCCGATGGATTGCTCCAGCACCGGATACTGGGCAAATTCCTCGGGCTGCAGCGGCCTGTCGGGTAACGCGAGGGTGGGGCTTGCCATCCACAGGTCTTCCACGCGGCCCACCTCCACTGTCTTGTAGGCTTCGCCCCAGAACGTGCCCGGCAGGATCGCCAGGTCGATCTTGTTTGCCTCCAGGCCTTCAAACAGGTTCATGCCCGCATCCACCACAGGCTCCAGTTGAAGCTCCGGATGCCGGTTCTTCAGTTCCTTGAGCAGCCTGGTCAGCCAGGTCAGCGCGATGAGTTCGGTGACGCCGATGCGGTAGGTGCCGGTGAGCTTGTCGACCTGCCCGACCTCCGCATCGATCCGCTCGCGCAGCCGCATGGCTTCTTCGGCGAGGATCAGGAGCCGGCTGCCGGCATGCGTGGGCACGAGGCCCTTTGGCGTGCGGTGGACGAGTTGCACGCCCAGGACCGCCTCCAGTTCGCCGACACGCTTGGACATGGCCGATTGCGTTGCGTGGAGCTTGGTGGCCGCCGAACTGAAGGATGCATGCGTCACACAGAAGTAGAAGGCTTCCAGTTGCTTGAACGTCACAGACATTTGATTTCCCGATTCTGCGCAGCGACATATTCTCGCACCAACGATGCCATCGTCACGAAAAAATGGAATACCGGTGCAATCCGATTTCTCGTTTTGCCGGGCCGCTGCGGGGGCGGATACTTTCTCCCACGATCCCTTCCATCCTTCCATGGCCACGCCTCATGCTTCAGCTCACCGACCGACTCAACCGAATCAAGCCCTCTCCCAGTTCCATGGCGGGGCAACGCGTGCGAGAGCTCCGCGCGGCGGGGCGCGATGTGATCGGCCTCACCGCCGGGGAGCCGGACTTCGAGACGCCGGCCCACATCCGGGAGGCCGCCTGGGGCGCGATGCAAGCCGGCAAGACGCGCTACACCGATGTGGGCGGCACGGCCGAGCTGCGCCACGCCGCCGCGCAGAAGTTCAAGCGGGAGAACGGTCTCGACTATGCGGCCAGCGAGATCATCGTCAGCACCGGCGCCAAGCAGGTCATCTTCAATGCGCTCATGTGCACGGTGCAACAGGGCGACGAGGTCATCGTGCCCGCGCCATACTGGGTGTCATACCCGGATATCACGCTGTTTGCCGGTGGCGTGCCGGTGTTCGTGGCATGCAGGCCGGAGAACGGGTTCAAGCTCACGCCCGAGGATCTCGAGCGGGCCATCTCAGCGCGGACCCGCTGGCTGATCCTCAATTCGCCGAACAACCCCAGTGGTGCCGCCTATACCCGTACGGAACTGGTTGCCCTTGCCGAGGTACTGGAGCGTCATCCGCACGTCTGGGTGATGACGGATGACATCTACGAGCACCTCACCTACGACGGCGCCGCCTTTGTCACACTGGCGCAAGCCGCTCCGTCACTGAAGGCACGCACGCTGACGATCAACGGCGTCTCGAAGGCCTACGCGATGACGGGCTGGCGCATCGGCTACGCCGGCGCGCCGGCGCCGCTCATCAAGGCGATGGTGAAGCTGCAATCGCAAAGCACGTCCGGCGCCAATTCGGTGGCGCAGGCCGCGGCAATCGCGGCGCTGGATGGCCCGCAGGATTTCATCGCGGCCAACAAGGCGGTGTTCCAGGCGCGCCGGGACAGGGTCGTCGCCGCGCTCGGGCAGGTCGACGGCATTCACTGCCAGGCGCCGGCCGGGGCATTTTATGTCTTTGCGTCGTGCGAAGCGCTGATCGGCGCGCGCACACCGCACGGCTCGGTGATCCGGTCCAGCGACGACTGGGTCAACTGGCTGCTGGACTCGCAGGATCTCGCGGTATTGCAGGGTTCCGCCTACGGCGTCGATACGCACTTCCGGCTTTCGTTTGCCGCCAGCATGGCGCAGCTGGACGAGGGCTGCCGCCGGATCGAAGCCGCGGCCGCCGCATTGATTCGCTAGGCATCGCACGACCTTCCTTCACTCCATCCACCAGGGCGCACCATGAACTTTCTGCTGAAGTGTCTTCGACTCGCCGCGGCGGGCTTGCCGCTGCTTGCCACGGCTGCCCATGGCGAGCCCGCGTATCCCTCGAGGCCGATCCGCATCCTTGTGGGCTTTTCTCCTGGTGGCTCGAACGATATCGTCGCCCGTCTGCTGGCGCCCAAGCTGTCCGAGGCCCTGGGCCAGCAGGTGCTCATCGACAACCGCCCCGGCGCCGGCGGCAACATCGCTGCCGACACCATGCTGAAAGCGCCCGCCGATGGCCACACCCTGATGATCTGCACCACGGGGATGCTGTCCATCCAGCCGTCCTTGCAGAAGCTCAGCTACGATCCGCAGACCGACATCATTCCCGTGTCCCTGATCGCCAACACGCCGTACATCGCGCTGGTCAACGCGGCGCTGCCCATCCACAACGTCAAGGAACTGATCGCATATGCCAAGGCCAATCCGGGCAAGCTGAACTTCGCTTCGTCCGGCAATGGCACGGCGGGCCACCTCGCGGGCGAAATGCTCAAGCTGCGCGCCGGCATCAACATCGTCCACGTGCCTTACAAGGGCACGGGCCAGGCCATGACGGACCTGCTTGGCGGCCAGGTCTCGCTGATCTTCGACCAGCCCATCAGCTCCCTGCCGTACGCCAAATCCGGAAAGCTGCGCGTGCTTGGCGTGGCGTCGCTGCAGCGCCTGCAGTCGCTGCCCGACGTGCCAACCTTTGCGGAGTCGGGCGTGCCTGGGTTTGACCCCGTGGCGTGGACCGGGCTTTGCGCCGCCAAGGGCACGCCGGCCAGCGTGGTGGCGCGCTTGCAGCACGACGTGGCGCAGGTGCTGCGCCAGCCGGACGTGGCACAGCGCCTGAGCCAGGACGGCATGGAAGTGGTTGGCAGCACGTCGGATAAATTCCGCGAGTTCCTGGTCTCCGACAAGCGCAAATGGGTGGGCGTGATCAAAGAAGCCAACGTCACGCTGAATTGAAGGGACACGGCATGGAAATCGACATCGACATCGACATGAACATCGAGAGCAACCTGCCGGATATGGTCCGGGATTTCGCGCGTGTTCGCCCGGACCTGGTCGAGCAGGCGTCCCGGTTCGCCGCCTCGATCTTCGCGGATGTGGCGGGGCGCCGGGGCGGCATGCACGGGCGCATCGCACCGCTCGATCGCGCCAGCCGCTTCTGCGGGACCGCGCTCACGGTCGAAGTCCGGCCGGGAGACAACCTGATGATTCACGCCGCCATGGCGCTCGCAAAGCCAGGCGATGTGATCGTGGTGGACGGCAAGGGCGACCAGTCTTGCGCGCTGATGGGGGCCATCATGGCGAACCAGTGCAAGGCGCTTGGCGTGGCGGCGGTGGTGCTGGACGCGGCATCGCGCGACGCCGACGAGATTCGCGAGCTGGGCTTTCCGATGTATTCCGTGGGCACGAATCCCAATGGCCCCACCAAGCTTGTGCCCGGTCGCGTCAACCATCCGATCCAATGCGGCGGCGTTACGGTCAGGGCCGGTGATCTCGTGATCGGCGACGCCGATGGCGTGGTGGTGGTCGAGCGCGAAAAGGTGGCCGAGCTGATCGGGAAGGCGGCCGAGAAGGTGGCGGCGGAGCGCAAACGGATCGATGGCATCCGGTCCGGCCAGGCGTTGCGCCCGGCCTGGCTCGACGCGTCCTTGCAGGCGGCGGGCGTGCTCAAGGCGGGCGAGGCGCTCTGAGCGCAGCAGGCACTCTGGGTCTGTCCCAGGCCCTGGCCCGTCCGATATAAATAGAATTAACAAGAATTGTTATCAATATCTTTCTTGTCTAATTTAGGTACCCCACGTTGTCCCCATGCCATCAGCGATCTTACTAGTGGACGAAATAACTTCTGTGCGTCATATTTCCCCTTAATACTTCCTTAAGTATTCACGCTATACCGTACAACTTTAGTCAAATCCTTACTTTGAGGGCTGGCCGAAATGACGTTGGAGGGGCTCGCTGGTCCGGCAGTTGCATGGCTCGCGGCAGGATATGCCGTGGCGGCGGCGTGGATCAGCCGACGCGCCTCGCCCGGCCCGGCGCCCGCCTGCGAAGCCCCGGATAGCTCCAGCATCCGTCCGGTGAGCGTGCTCAAGCCGCTTTGCGGCGCCGAGCCGCATCTCTATGAAAACCTGGCCACGTTGTGCCGGCAACAGCACCCCGCCTACCAGATCGTGTTCGGCGTGCGCGCTGCCGACGATCCCGCCATTGGCGTCGTGGAGCGCTTGCGCGCCGATTTCCCCGCCTGCGAGATCGATCTGGTCATCGATCCCCGGGTGCATGGCAGCAATCTCAAGGCCAGCAACCTGATCAACCTCTGCGCCAGCGCGCGCCACGCATGGCTGGTGGTCGCCGATAGCGACATTGCCGTGGCGCCGGATTATCTGGCACGCGTTACCGCCCCCCTGGCCGATGCCCGGGTCGGTGTGGTGACCTGCCTGTATCGCGGCCATCCGGTTGGTGGCTTCTGGTCGCGCCTGGGGGCGGGATTTATCGACCACTGGTTCGCGCCTTCGGTGCGGATCGCCCACGCGGGCGGCTCCCGCAGTTTTTCCTTTGGCGCCACTATTGCGCTGCGGCGTGATGCGCTGGCCGCAATTGGCGGGTTTGAAGCGCTCTCCAATCGCCTTGCCGACGATTTCTGGCTGGGCGAGCTGGTTCGGCGCCAAGGGCTGGAGACGGTGCTGTCGGATGAAATGGTCACCACCGATGTGACTGAATCAAGACTTGTTGATCTCTGGGCGCATGAATTGCGGTGGATGCGCACCATCCGCTCGCTCAATCCGGCTGGCTTCGCCTTCACCTTCATCACGTTCACCTGGCCAATGCTGGCGCTGGCCGCCTGGATTTCGCCGCAGCCGCTAGTGCTGGCCGCGGTGGTGATGGGCGGGCTCGCACGCAGTTTCCTGGCTGGCGGCCTCGGCGCCACCCTGATGGCGCCGCTGCGTGATACTTTGCTGCTCGTGGAGTGGGCGGTAGCCCTGGCCGGATCGCAGGTGCGTTGGCGCGATCGGATATTGCCGGTGCGAGACCCTTCCGCGGCCGACGCGCCGCTGCAGCCGCGCGCGCCGGCGGCGCGTGCGGGCATGGAACCTTACCAGGGTGCTGGCGTAACGCTTCGCCCCCTTCCCTTGATGACGGAGGGGACGGACAATGGCGTGCCGGAACGCCAGTCGTCCCGTTCGAAAAACGGCTTGAATCCCCCGAGGCTGCTATGAAAACCTTGTTCCTCCAGGTGCCTTCCTTCGATGGCTTTGACGGTGGTGCCGGCTCGCGCTACCAAGCCAAGCGCGAAATCAAATCGTTCTGGTACCCGACGTGGCTGGCGCAGCCCGCCGCCCTGGTGCCGGGCAGCCGCGTGCTCGATGCGCCCGCCGACGGCCTGGGTGTGCAGGAAACGCTGGATATCGCCGCCGGCTATGAGCTCGTCATCATCCACACGAGCACGCCGTCCTTTCCCACCGATGCCAAGTTCGCGGAAGAACTCAAGGCACGCCATCCCGGGGTGATGATCGGCATGGTAGGCGCCAAGCCCGCCGTCGACCCCGGCGGCACGCTCGGCGCGAGCCCCGCCATCGATTTCGTGTGCCGCGAGGAATTCGACTACACCTGCCAGGAGGTGGCCGCCGGCAAGCCGCTCAAGGACGTGCTCGGCCTGAGCTACAAACTGCCCGATGGCTCGCAGGAGCACAACGGCCCGCGCCCGATGATCGAGAACATGGACGAGCTGCCTTTCGTGGCGCCCGTCTACAAGCGCGACCTGAAGATCGACAACTACTTCATCGGCTACCTGAAGCACCCCTACGTCTCGATCTATACCGGGCGTGGCTGCCGCTCCAAGTGCACCTTCTGCCTGTGGCCGCAGACCGTGGGCGGGCACCGCTACCGTACGCGCTCCCCGCAGAGCGTGGTCGCCGAGGTCAAATGGATCAAGGAGAACATGCCTGAGGTCAAGGAGATCATGTTCGACGACGACACCTTCACGGATTTCAAGCCGCGCGTGGAGGAGATCGCGCGAGAGCTGGGCAAGCTGGGCGTGACATGGTCCTGCAATGCCAAGGCCAACGTGCCCTACAGCACGCTCAAGATCATGAAGGAAAACGGCCTGCGCCTGCTGCTGGTGGGCTACGAGTCCGGCGACGACCAGATCCTGCTGAATATCAAGAAGGGCCTGCGCACCGATATCGCGCGCCGCTTCACCGAGGACTGCCGCAAGCTCGGCATCATCATCCACGGCACCTTCATCCTCGGCCTGCCGGGTGAAACGCGCGAGACGATCGAGAAGACCATCGCCTACGCCAAGGACATCAATCCGCACACGATCCAGGTCTCGCTGGCAGCGCCCTATCCGGGCACCACGCTATACCGGCAGGCGGTGGAAAACGGCTGGCTGGAAGACAACAAGGTGATCAACCTGGTCAACGACAAGGGCGTGCAGCTGGCCGCGATCAGCTATCCGCACCTGAGCAAGGAAGAGATTTACCACGGCGTGGAAACGTTCTATAAGTGCTTCTACTTCCGTCCGGGCAAGATCTGGGAAATCGTGCGCGAGATGCTGGGCAGCTGGGACATGATGAAGCGCCGCCTGCGCGAAGGGGTGGAGTTCTTCCGCTTCCTGCGCTCGCACGAGGCCTGACCCTGGCAAGCGATCCTGTGGCGTCCGATGATCCTGCGCGGCGTGCCCTGATCATCACCGCCGACGATTTCGGCCTGCACGGCGGCGTCAACGAAGCGGTGGAGCTGGCGCACCGCGATGGCGTGCTGAACGCCGCCAGCCTGATGGTGGGCGCGAGCGCGGCCGCCGACGCGGTGGCGCGCGCCAGGCGCCTGCCGCGCTTGCGCGTGGGCCTGCATGTGGTGCTGGCCGACGGCCCGGCCGTGCTGGCCCCGGCTGCCATTCCGGCGCTGGTGGACGCGCATGGCCGCTTCGGCTCGGCCATGGCGCGTGACGGCTTCCGTTTTTTCTTCCTGCCGCATGTGCGGCGCCAGCTGGCCGCGGAGATCCGCGCCCAGTTCGAGGCGTTCGCCGCCACCGGGCTGACGCTGGACCACGTGAACACCCACAAGCATTTCCATTTGCATCCCACCGTGTTGTCCCTGATCTTGCAGATCGGCCGCGAGTTCGGCCTGCGCGCCATGCGCCTGCCCAGCGAGCCTGCGGCGCTGCTGCTGCTGCGGCCCTGGCTGGCCCTGCTGCGCAGGCGGCTGGACCTGGCCGGCATTGCCCACAACGACTACGTGCTCGGCATCGCCAATAGCGGCGGCATGGACGAAGCCACCTTGCTGGCCGCGCTGGCGGCGCTGCCGGCGGGCGTGGGCGAGATCTACCTGCATCCCGGCGTGGTCTCCGGCGCCGAGGTCGCACCCAGCATGCATGGCTATCGCCATGCCGACGAGCTGGCCGCGCTGCTCTCGCCCCGCGTGCGCGAGGCGCTGGAGCGCACCGGTGTGCGCCGCGGCGGCTTTACCGACATCTTTGGCGCGCCCGGTGCCCTGGCTCCCGCATGAAGCGCCTGATCTACCTGACCGGGCTGTTGGGCATGCTGGCCCTGACGGCACTGGTGCTGCACGAAGGCGCGGCCGACATTGGCCGCATCGTTGGCCAGGCCGGCTGGCCGCTGCTGCTGCTGGTGCCCTTCCACGCGCTGCCGCTGCTGCTGGACGCGCAAGGCTGGCGGGTGTTGCTGACTTCAGCCGATCCCGATGAGTCCGCCGGCCTTGCCTTCCTGTGGTGGGTGGCCACCGTGCGCGAGGCGGTCAACCGGCTGTTGCCTACCGTGGGTGTGGGTGGCGAGCTGGTTGGCATCCGGCTGACCAGCTTGCGCATCACGGATACCACGGCAGTGACCGCCAGCATCGTGGTGGAGGTCATGGTGACGCTGTTCGCGCAGTACCTGTTCTCCGCGCTCGGCGTGGTGTTGCTGCTGCTGGCGCTCGGTGGCGGCGATGGCCAGGCCTGGGTGATCCTGGCGGGCCTGCTGCTGTCCTTGCCGGTGCCAGTGCTGTTTGCGCTCTCGCTGCGCCATAGCGCGCTGTTCGAGCGGCTGGAGGGTGCCGCGCGGCGCTTGTTCGGCACGGACCACCGGGTGGTCGCGCTGATCGACGGCGCCCGGCTCGACGCGCAGATCCGTGCGCTGAATGCGCGCCGCCGCGAATTGCTGGCCGCGCTGTGCTGGCAGTTCGCCGGCCTGGCCTTGGGCGCGGCGGAGATCTGGTTCGCGCTGTGGCTGCTGGGCCATCCCGTCCCGCTCTGGCAGGCGCTGGCGATCGAGTCGCTGACCCAGGCCGTGCGCCATGTGGCCTTCTTTGTGCCGGCCGGCCTTGGCGTGCAAGAGGCGGTGATGATGCTGCTGGGCCACCTGCTTGGCGTCGACCCGCAGGTGGCATTGTCGCTGGCGCTGGTCAAGCGCGCGCGCGAGGTGCTCTTCGGCATCCCGGCGCTGCTGTCGTGGCAGTGGGTGGAGCTGCGGCGCTGGCGGCGCGCAGCCGTGTAGCGGTGTAGCGGTGCATGCCCCCCGGCCGGGCCGGCCAAGGGGCGCATCAGCACGCAGCGCCGGAACTGCCTACTTCAGGTCGCTGAACTTCTTGCCCTGCGCAACCAGGTCCTCGAGCAGCTTGGCCGGCTTGAAGTCCGCGCCGAGCGTCGCCTGGAAGTTCTTCATGGCTGCCAGCACCTTGCCCAGCCCGATCGTGTCCGCATAGCACATCGGGCCGCCCCGGTACACCGGCCAGCCGTAGCCGTTGACCCACACCACATCGATGTCGGAGGCGCGGATGGCCTTGCCTTCCTCCAGGATCTTCGCGCCTTCGTTGATCATCGGGTAGATGCAACGCTCCAGGATCTCCTGCTCGGAGACCACGCGGCTGGTCTTGCCCTGCCTGGCGGCAAAGTCGCGGATGATCCCCTCGACCACGGGCGAGGGGATGGCATTGCGCTTCTCGTCGTAGTCGTAGTAGCCCGCGCCGGTCTTCTGGCCGCGGCGGTCCATCTCGCACAATATCTCGCGCAGCGTGGAGCTGCTGGATTTCTCGCGGATCCAGCCCAGGTCCAGGCCGGCCAGGTCGCTCATGGCGAACGGACCCATCGGGAAGCCGAAGTTGTACAGCACGCGGTCGATGTCCCACGGCAGCGCGCCTTCGAGCACGAGTTTCTGCGCCTCGCGCTGGCGCTGGGCGAGCATGCGGTTGCCGACAAAGCCCGGGCACACGCCCACCAGCGCGGCGATCTTGCCGATCTTGCGGGCCAGTTCCATCGACGTGCGGATGACGGGTTTGGAGGTCTTGTCGCCACGTACCACTTCGAGCAGCTTCATGACGTTGGCCGGCGAGAAGAAGTGCAGGCCGATCACGGATTCCGGCCGGGACGTGGCGGCGGCGATCTCGTTGACGTCGAGCGCGGAGGTGTTGGTGGCCAGGATGGCGCCTTGCTTCACGATCTTGTCGAGCTTGCCGAAGATGTCCTTCTTCACGTCCATGTTTTCATAGACGGCTTCGATGACCAGGTCGGCGTCGGCCAGCTGGCCGAGTTCCAGCGTCGGGGTCAGCAGCGCCATGCGCTTGTCGACGTCGGCGGCGGTGATGCGGCCCTTTTTGGCGGTGTTGTCGTAGTTGGCGCGGATGGTGCGCACGCCGCGGTCCAGCGCTTCCTGCGCGGTTTCCACGATCACGACGGGAATGCCGGCATTGAGCATGTTCATGGCGATGCCGCCGCCCATGGTGCCCGCGCCGATGATGCCAACCTTCTTCACGTCGATGACCGGCGTGTCGGCCGGCACGTCAGGCAGGTTCCAGACCTGGCGCGAGGCGAAGAAGTAGTAGCGCTGCGCGGCGGATTGCGTGCCGTTCATCAGCTCCAGGAAGAGCTTGCGCTCCACCTTCATGCCTTCGTCGAAGGGCAGGTTGACCGCCGCCTCAATGCAGCGGATGTTGTACTCGGGCGCGTCGAAGCCACGGAACTTGCGGGCGTTGGCGCGGCGGAAGTCGGCGAACAGCTCCGGCTTGCCGCGCGCGGCTTCCACTTTTTCGTTGAGGTCGCGCACCTTGCGCAGCGGGCGCTGCTCGGCGTTGACCTGCCTGGCGAAGGCAATGGCGCCGGCGCGCAGCGTGGCGTCCTCGGTCACCAGGTCGAACAGGCCCATCTCCGCCGCGGCGGCCGCGCCGATGTGGGCGCCCGAGGTCACCATGTCGAGCGCCTTGGCAGGGCCGACGATGCGGGGCAGGCGTTGTGTGCCGCCAGCGCCGGGCAGCAGGCCGAGGTTGACTTCGGGCAGGCCGCATTTGGCGGACCTGGCTGCCACGCGATAGTGGCAGACCAGTGCCACTTCCAGCCCGCCGCCCAGCGCGGTGCCGTGGATGGCGGCGACCACCGGTTTGGGCGAGCCTTCGATTGCGGCTTGCACGTCGGCCAGCGACGGGCCAACCGGCGGCTTGCCGAATTCGG
Organism: Cupriavidus sp. YAF13; assembly: GCF_052113425.1. NCBI lineage: Bacteria > Pseudomonadati > Pseudomonadota > Betaproteobacteria > Burkholderiales > Burkholderiaceae > Cupriavidus > Cupriavidus sp. YAF13. The sequence goes on along the minus strand of NZ_JBFRDD010000018.1, from coordinate 51,084 downwards.
TGATGTCGGCGCCGGCGATAAAGGTCTTGCCCGCGCAGGTCAGGACGATGCCCTTGACGTTGCTGTCGGCGATGGCGAGCTCGACGCCAGCGAGGATGCCGGCGCGGACTGCGGCGGACAGTGCGTTTACCGGCGGCGAGTTGAGCGTAAGGATGGCGATATCGCCTTCCACGGCGAGATCGGCGACTGCGTTGATGGCGGTCATGCGTGTGGACTCCAGTGTGTCAGTGTGTCAGTGTGTCAGTGTGTCGGTGTGTCGGTGTGTCGGTGTGTCGGTGTGTCAGTTCGGGTGGCTTGATGCGAGGGCTGGCGCCCGGCTCAGAAAATCTCGAACAGCCCCGCCGCGCCCATGCCGCCGCCGATGCACATCGTCACCACGCCGAACCTGGCGCCACGGCGCTTGCCTTCCAGCAGCAGGTGGCCGCTCATGCGCGCGCCGGACATGCCGTACGGATGGCCAATGGAGATCGCCCCACCGGAGACGTTCAGGCGCTCGTTCGGAATGCCGAGCGTATCGCGGATATGCAGGACCTGGCTGGCGAACGCCTCGTTCAGTTCCCAGATGCCGATGTCGCTCATCGACAAGCCGTGCTGCTTGAGCAGCTTGGGAATGGCGAACACCGGGCCAATGCCCATTTCGTCCGGATCGCAGCCGGCAACGGCCATGCCGCGGTACGCGCCCAGCGGCTGCAGGCCGCGGCGTTCGGCTTCCTTGCCTTCCATCAGCACCATGGCGGATGCGCCATCGGACAGTTGCGAGGCATTGCCGGCGGTGATGAAGCTGCCCTCGGCCACGCGTTGCCCGTTCTTGAAGACCGGTTTGAGGGCCTGCAGGTCGGCCAGCGTGGTGCTGGGGCGGTTGCCTTCGTCCTTGGCCAGCGTGACCTGCTTCTCGCTCACGGCGCCGCTGGCCTTGTCGGTGACCAGCATGGTGGTGGTGATTGGCACGATTTCCGCGTCGAAGCGGCCGGCTTGCTGCGCGGCGGCTGTGCGCTGCTGCGATTGCAGTGAGTACGCATCCTGGGCTTCGCGGCTCACGCCATAGCGCTGCGCCACGATCTCGGCCGTCTCCAGCATCGTCATGTAGATCTGCGGCAGTGTCTGCACCAGCTGCGGATCCTGCGCGCGGTAGCGGTTGATCTTGTCGTTCTGGACCAGCGAGATCGACTCCAGCCCGCCGCCCACGGCAACCTGCATGCCGTCCACGATGATCTGCTTGGCGGCCGTGGCGATCGCCATCAGGCCGGAGGCGCACTGGCGGTCCATCGACATGCCCGACACCGTGACGGGCAGCCCGGCACGCAGCAGCGCCTGGCGCGCAACGTTGCCACCCGTGGAGCCTTGCTGCACCGCGCAGCCCAGGATCACGTCGGCGATCTCCGCCGGGTCGATGCCGGCGCGCTGCACGGCGTGCGAGATGGCGTGGGCGCCAAGTTCCTGCGCCTGCGTGTTGTTGAAGGCGCCGCGATGGGCCTTGCCGATGGGCGTACGTGCGGTGGATACGATGACTGCTTCACGCATGGGAAGTCTCCTGCTGTGTGTTGAGTGAATGCCTAACCGTGGCGATGCGCAACGTCCTTGGCGATGGCCAGGAATGTCTCCAGGTCATCGCGGATCTGTTTTTTGTTGTACTTGCCTACGCTGGTCTTGGGGATGTCCCGCGTGATGGCGACGAGCTTGGGCAGCATCCACCTGGTGATCTTGCCGGTATCGACGCCGTGCACCTTCAGGAAATCGATGACGCTGTCCTCGCTGGCCTCAAAGCCGTTGCGCACGCTGACCAGCGCCAAGGGCTTTTCGCCCCATACCGGATCGGGCACGCCGACCACTGTCGCCTCGTGCACGAAATCGGCCATCGCGATCAGGTTCTCCAGCAGTACCGTGGGCACCATCTCCGCGCCGCTGCGGATCACGTCCTTCATGCGGTCGGCGATGGTGATATAGCCCTCGGCATCCACCTTGGCGATGTCGCCGGTGTGCAGCCAGCCGTCTTGCCACAGCTCCGCGCTTTTCTCGGGGTTGCGGTAGTACTGCCCGGTCGCCCAGGGCGCGCGCACCACGATCTCGCCGACCGTGTGGTCGTCCTGAGGCACTGGCTTGCCTTTGTCGTCGACGACCTCCACCTCCACGCCAAGAATCGGCAGGCCGGATTTGACCAGCACCGCATCGGTCTCGTCCCGCTCCAGGTGGACCATGGTCTTCTTGATGAACGAGCCAACGATGGTGGGCGCGGTCTCGGTCATGCCGTAGCCCGAACTCATGCGGAAGGTGGGGATCAGGGCTTCCAGCTTGCGCTTGAGCCCGAGCGGCAGCGCGCCGCCGCCCACGCTGACGCGCACCAGGCTGCTGAGGTCGTACTTGTTCAGGTCCGGGTATTCGAGCAGCATGGCCGCGATGGTCGCCACGATGCCCACCGACGTCACCTTCTCGCGCTCCACCAGCTCGCAGAAGCCCTGCACGGTAAAGGTCCCGTGCAGCACGATCTTCTGCGCGCTATAGACCGCGACGAAAGGTTGCCCCCAGCCGTGGATGTGGAACATCGGCGTATTCAGCAGCGGCACCGCGCCTTCGCCCAGCCGCGTGCCCAGGCCATCGGCAATGTCATGGTCCGGCGTGTTGCCGATGGCGAGCTGCGCCATCATGTGGATGGTTAGCAGGTAGAGCTGGCGGTGCGTGAAGATGGCACCCTTCGGCTGGCCGGTGGTGCCGGTGGTGTAGCACAGCGTGGCGTTCACGTCCTCGTGCAGGGCGGGCCACTCGATGGTCTCGGCCTGGCGGGCGATCAGCGTTTCGTACTCGATGATGTTGGGGATGCGGGTCTGCGGCAGCCCCGGCTTGTCCGACATATAGACCACCAGCTCGACCACATCCTTGATCTGGTCGTAGATGCCTTCCAGCAAGGGCATCAGGGTGTCGTCGACAAACAGGATCTTGTCCTGCGCGTGCCGGATGGTGTAGACGATGTGCTGCGGGGACAGGCGGACATTGATAGGGTGCAGCGTGGCGCCAATGCCCGTCACGCCGTAGTACAGCTCCAGGTGGCGGTGGGTGTTGAGCGCCATCGTGGCGATGCGCTCGCCAGGTTCGCCAGGCATGCCGGCTTGCACCTTGAGCTCGCCGCGCAGGCCGTTGGCCAGCTGCGCCACGCGGCGGTACCACTGCATCCAGGTAAAGCGGAAATACTCGCCGGTGGCGTGGTTGCGGTAGACAACGCCGATCTCGTTGGGGTACATCCGCACCGGGCGCTTCATGATCGTGGTGAGTACAAGCGGGTAGTGCGTGCTGAATTCCGGATAGGTCCTGAATGTCATCTTGTCTCCTGGTGATCTCGATGTTCCCGATGTTCCCGTTGATCCTGACGTTGGCGCTATGTGTTGCCCTCGCGCTGCGGCCGCGGGCGGCGGCGCGGCTCCTCCACCCGCAGGGCGAGCGCAAAGGCGATGCTCATGACCACCATGGCCGCGACAAACACCAGCGAGAAGCGCACCCCCTGCGCCAGCAGGCCGCCGAGGATCGGCCCGCACGCCATCATCGTGTAGGTGGCCGTATCGGACACGGCCAGCAGCATCGGGCGGTCGCGCCGGTTGCCGAACTCCAGCGCAAAATTGTCCGCGGACAGGAAGTAGCCGCCAAAGCTGGCGCCCAGCCCGCAGAACACCAGCAGGAATGCGCCCAGGCCATCGCAGAGCAGCAGCGCGGCGGTGGACAGCACCCACAGCCCGATGCTGCACAGGAACACCAGCCGATAGCCGTGGCGGTCGGCCAGGCGGCCCCAGATCAGGTTGCTGGTGGTCTGCGCCAGCAGGTAGGCAATGCTCAGGTAGCCCAGCGTGGCGCCCGAGAGCGGCAGATGGCTGCCAACGTAGATGGCATAGAACGGCACCGCCATCATGCTGAACGCCACCAGCGCGCGGGCCACGAAGAAGCGCACGTAGTGCTTGTCCGCACGCAGCAGCGCCGGCACTTCGCGCAGGCGCTGGCGAAAGCCCGACTGCACGCGCACATCGTGCAGCACCGGCTCGCGCATGCGGGTCAGCGCGGAGATGCCCAGGCTGGTAAGCACGAAGGCGGAGAGGAAGGTGGTGGCGTAGCCATTGCCGAACACATTGCCGCCAACCAGGAAGCGGCCGCCCAGATAGGCTACCGCCGCCGCGATCAGCCCGCCGAGGAAATTGCGGAACGCGCTCAGCGCGCCTCGCCGCTCCAGCGGAATGATCTTGGAGGTGAGGTAGTTGAAGGTGACGTTCTGCACGCCGTTGAACAGGCCGAACAGCAGCAGGAAGCCGGCGGCGGCGGCCAGCGCGCCGTCGCCCGAGAGCAGGAAGGCGGACAAGCCCAGGCCGAGGATCTGCAGGCGCACCAGCCAGCCCACCAGGTAGATCAGCGGCATCACGCGCTGGCGATGCTCGATCTGCGTGGCGCCCCAGATGGAGGACATCGCCATGCCGGCGTACTGCGCGCCAAGCACGCACCCCACCACCAGCTTGGAGCCGGACAGCAGGTAGATATAGGCCGGCACGAAGGTGGGGGCGGTCACCAGCCGGAAGCCGGTCATGCCCAGCATGCCGTGGATCAGGTAGGCGCGCGCGTTGCGTGGCAGGTGCTGCTGTACGTGGGCGCGGAAGCTGTCCTCCGCCTGTGCGTGCGCATCGCCATGTCCGGCATTTTTTCCAGGAGCGGCCTGCGCGGCGAGTTCCGCTTTCATGCCTGAGCGTCTCCACGCATCGCCGCTTGCGCCGCGTAGTGTCGCAGCGCCCGGTCCAGCTCGACCTGCTCCAGCGAGAGCAGTTCCGTCACCGCCTTCAGCCAGTCCGGGCGCTCGCGCGTGCACACGGAGACCGGCTGCGGCGTGTCAGAGTGCTGCGCGGCCAGCATCGCGTAGTTGGCCGCGTAGCTCGGCGGGCGCACGTCAGTTGCCAGGTCGGCGATGGCGTACGGGTCGGGCGGGCCGGCGCGCGTGGTATCCACCACCGGGATGTACGGATTGCGTGCGGCGGTGCCGCCACCGGCCAGGCCGGGGCCGTCGCGCAGGATGGCGCCGCGCACTTGCTCCGGGCGCGCGCCGGCCAGCAGCAAGGCGATATAGCCGCCCAGCCCGCGCCCCGCCACGGTCGACGGGCCCAGGTGCGCCAGTGCGATATCCGCATCCGCCATCAAGAACTCGCAGCTGTAGCCGCCGCCGCGCGGAATGTCCGAGAGCCCGTGCCCGGTGAAATCCAGCGCGTGCACCGTGCCGGGCCAGCCGGCGTACTCGGCCGGTAATATGTCCGGCGATCGCTCGCCCAGCCCGTGCAGCAACAGCAGCGCGGGCCCGCTGCCGGTCTTGAGCGGATGCAGGGCAAGGCGCAGGCGGTTGTGGCGCAGGTAGAGGGTCATGAACGGAGGAAGGGCAGGATGCGTTGCGCGGTCTCGTGCGGCCGCTCGATATGGATGAAGTGCCCGGTGTCGGCCATCACCTGCACCTGGGTCGAGGGCGGAAAGTATGGCGCCAGGTCGGCCGCGGTGACATCCCACCCCATCGGCTCGCGCTCCGTGCCGAAGATGGCCAGCATGGGAATGGGAAAGCCCGGCAGGCGGTCGGTCATCCAGCGCGCGCGCATGGGGCCAAAGCCGGAGGAGCCGATCACCGGGTCGAGTTTCCAGCGCCAGCCGTCCGCATCCTGCCGCGCGCCGAGCGCGGCCAGGTAGCACAGCCACGCATGGGCCAGCCGCGGGTTCATCCGGGCGCGCCGCCGGGCGAGTTCTTCAAGGGTGCCGGGCTTGCGTGCGAGGCCCGGGCTTTGCCGGCGCGTATCGAGCCAGCGCGTGATGATGGGCGCGGTCATCGATTTCTTGTCGCGCACGGCGCTGTCCGCGTGCGGATTGCGAAAGGGCAGGCCATCGATGGCGACGAAGCGGGTGAACCGGTGCGGCAGCGCCTGGATCGCATGCACCAGCAGCGAGCCGCCCTTGCTATGGCCGATTGCGATCAGCGGCTCGCGCGTGACCGAGTCGGCCACTGCCAGCAGGTCCCGCTCGTCCGCAACCCAGCTGTACAGGTCGGCATGCTCGGAGTCGCCGTGGCCACGCTGGTCGTAAGACACCACGCGGTAGCCGGCATCGGCCAGCAGCGGCGCGAAGACATCGAAGGTCCGCGCGAAATCCATGGCGCCATGCACCAGCAGGACCGGCGTGGCGTCGATTGCGCCCCACTCATGGACGGCGATGCGGATGCCGTCGGCGCTGACGGTGCGCGAGCGATCCGGCGCCCGGGCACCGGGAAAGGCAGGGATGGCACAGCGCGGCGCGCTGCTGGCTTCAGCCTCCACATTGTCTCCTGGTTGCGCCACACGGGCGCGGACCGGCTTGGTGTGCTTTCCGGTTTAGTGGTTACGGTATGTTTCCGGGAATGCTATCACATTGGTGGAAAATGCATGCTTGTGAGCAATGATGGGGTGCTTTGGCATGCTGCATCTCAGTTTTAGGAAATGGAGTATTGATGTTGCGGGGTCGGGCTTATATAACGAATCCAAATCAAAACAAGACAAGCCATAAAAACAGGAGACAAGCGTGGATGACCTGGAAACCTTCCGGCAGGAGGTACGTGCCTGGCTGGAAGCGCAATGCCCGCCCGAAATGCGGCAGCCCGTGCGCAACGAAGATGACATCTGCTGGGGCGGGCGCAAGTTCCGCTTCCAGTCCGAGGCGCAGCGGCTCTGGCTCGCGCGCATGGGGGAGAAGGGCTGGACGGTGCCGGAGTGGCCGCGCGAGTATGGCGGCGGCGGCCTCTCCCGCGAGCACGCCAAGGTGCTGCGTCAGGAAATGCAAGCGCTTGGCTGCCGTGTGCCGTTGCAAAGCTTTGGCATCTGGATGCTTGGCCCGGCCTTGCTCCGGTTTGGCTCGGAGGCGCAGAAGCGCGAGCATCTGCCCAGGATCGCCCGCGGCGAGATCCGCTGGTGCCAGGGGTATTCGGAGCCCAATGCCGGGTCGGACCTGGCCTCGCTGCAAACACGCGCGGACGAGCGCGACGATCACTTTGTCGTCAACGGCCAGAAGGTGTGGACTTCGTACGCCGACAAGGCGGACTGGATCTTCTGCCTGGTGCGTACCGACTTTTCGGCGCAGAAGCACACCGGCATCAGCTTCTTGCTGTTCGACATGGAAACGCCGGGCGTCACCGCGCGGCCCATCGTGCTGATCTCCGGCAAGTCGCCGTTCTGCGAGACTTTCTTTGACGATGTGGTGGTGCCGCGCGCCAACCTGGTGGGCGAGCAAAACGGCGGCTGGGCCATCGCCAAGTACCTGCTGACCTTTGAGCGCGAAATGATCAGCGGCATTGGCGGGCGCGGCCAGCGCCCGCCAATGGGCAAGCTGGCGCGCGACACGCTCGGCCAGAACGAGCGCGGCGAAGTCGACGCGCCCATGCTGCGCGCGCAGATCGCCACCTTCGAGATCGATGAAGCGGCGTTCGCCTTGGCGGGTGAGCGCGCACTGGACCTGGCCCGGCAGGGCGAGGGCATTGCCGCGTTCTCGTCGGTGCTGAAGTACTACGGGTCGGAGCTGAACAAGCGGCGCTATGAGCTGCTGATGTCGATTGGTGGCAGCGAGGCCCTGGAGTGGGAGAGCGAGCGCAGCAACGACGGCGCCACCGCGCGCGGCTGGCTGCGCAGCAAGGCCAACTCGATCGAGGGCGGCACGAGCGAAGTGCAGCTCAACATTGTCGCCAAGCGCTTGCTCGGCCTGCCCGGCGCCTGACGCCCTGACTCCACGCCAGAATGCTTAGAGGCCTACAGCCTCTTAGAGACCGACAGAGACCGACCATGGCTATCGTATTGAATCAGACCCAGGAGATGCTGCGGGACAGCGCCCTGGCATTCCTGCGCGAAAGCGCACCCATCCCGATGCTGCGCAAGCTGCGCGACACGCGGGACGACACGGGCTTCTCGCCCGCCCTCTGGCGGGAGTTTGCCGAGCTGGGCTTTGCCGGCGTGCTGATCCCCGAGCAGTACGGTGGCAGCGAGCTCGGCGTGGTGGAGGCGGGCGTCCTGATGGAAGCGCTTGGCCGCACGCTGGCCCCCACGCCGTTTTTCTCCACCGCCTTGCTGGGCGCTTCGCTGATTTCGCGGGGCGGCAGCGCCGCGCAGAAGGCGCATTTCCTGCCCGCCATCGCGGCCGGCGAGCACCTGACCGCGCTGGCGATCGACGAGGGCGCGGCGCACCGCCCGGAGCGCCAGGCGCTCGCCGCCGTGCAGCAGGACGGCGGGTTCGTGCTCAATGGCGCCAAGGTCTTCGTCATCGACGGGCATGTCGCCGATACGCTGATCGTGGTGGGCCGCACCAGCGGCAACGCCAGCGACCGCGATGGCGTCACGCTCTTCCTGGTGCCGCGCGGCGCCGATGGCGTTGCCGTGGAGCGCACTGTGATGGCGGACGCCCGCAATGCCGCGCGCGTGCAGTTCCGGGATGTGCGCGTGGCGGCGGACGCGGTGCTGGGCGAGACCGGTGGCGGCGCGGCCATGCTTGAGCACGCGCTCGATATCGCCCGCGCGGCGCTGGCGTCCGAGCTGGTTGGCATCGCCGACGAAGCCTTCGGGCGCACGCTGCAATACCTGAAGGAGCGCAAGCAGTTCGGCAAGATCATCGGCGAGTTCCAGGCGCTGCAGCATCGCGCCGCCCACTTGTTCAGCGAGATCGAAATCACGCGCGCGGCGGTGCTGCGCAGCCAGCAACTGCTCGACGGCGGCCCGGCGCAGCCAGTCGCGCTGGTATCCGCCGCCAAGGCGCGCGCCGGCGCCACGGCGATGCTCGCGGTGCAAGAGGGCGTGCAGATGCACGGCGGCATTGGCATGACCGACGAGTTCGAGATCGGTTTCTACATGAAGCGCGCCTGCGCCGCGCAGATCCTGCTCGGCGACACCAACTTCCACACCCAGCGCTGGGCGGCCTTGCGCGGCTACTGAGCGGCGCGCCGCAACGCACCATCCTCAACCGTCTTTGCAGGCCGTCCACGCGCAGGCGTGGGGCCTGCGCTCGCCCTCGCGTTGCGGGCCGCGCGTTTGCGCCGCACAAGCGGCCCGCAACGGCAGCGCCGACCTAGGTAAATCCACTAGGCATTCAGGGGTCAGTTCGGTTGTCATGGATTAGAACTCTGGGTATGCTGAATGGGCTATCTGCACAAACAGCAGCTCGGTGGAAGTCTCCCAGGGGTGTACCCCTGGCTCGCGCCAGATATCGCTTGATTTACGCGTCAAGCGATGATTGTCCGGTGCGTCAGGCGATCACGCGAAGCACCGAACAGGAGACGGCATGGTCGGGGCGGCATTCATTATCGTATATACGGTATCTTTTTTCAGGGCGCGCGGCGCGGCCTGGCCGGGCGTCACGGAAGCGGGCGCGCCATGAGTGCCTACATCCTGCGCCGCCTGCTGGCGCTGCTGCCCACGCTGCTGTTTGCCAGCCTGATCGTCTTTGTGATCGTACGCATGGTGCCGGGCGACGTGGTCGACCTGATGCTGAGCCAGAACGACATCAGCGCCGACACCAAGAGCCGCGAGGACCTGATCCGCGCGCTGGGCCTGGACCAGCCGATGTGGTTCCAGTACGTCCACTGGATCGGCAACATCGTGTTGCACGGGGATCTCGGCCAGTCGCTGTGGCAGGGTGAGCCGGTGCTGAAGATGGTGCTGGCGCGCATGCCCGCCACCTTCTCGCTGGGCGCGCTTGCGCTGTTCGTGGCGCTGTCGGTTGCGCTGCCCGTGGGCGTGCTCTCGGCGATCCGGCAGGACACCGCGGCCGACTACGTGGCGCGCTCGTTTTCCATCCTGATGCTGGCGGTGCCCAGCTTCTGGATGGGCACGATGATCATGGTGTTTCCTTCCGTGTGGTGGGGCTGGTCGCCCGAGGTGCGCTACGTTCCCTTCCTGGAAGACCCGCTCCAGCACATCAGCAACATGCTGGTGCCTGCCATCATCCTTGGCATGGCGCTGTCGGCCATCACCATGCGCATGACGCGCACGATGATGCTGGAGGTGCTGCGCCAGGACTACATCCGCACGGCCTGGGCCAAGGGCTTGAACGAGCGCCTGGTGATCCTGCGCCATGCGCTGCGCAACGCGCTGATCCCGGTGGTGACGCTGATCGGCCTGCAAGCGCCGCTGCTGATCGGTGGGGCAGTGGTGATCGAGCAGATCTTTGCGCTGCCGGGCATGGGGCTGCTCCTGCTGGACGCCGTGAACCAGCGGGACTATCCCGTGATCACCGGCGTGTTCCTGGTGGTTGGGGTGGCGGTCATGCTCATCAACCTGCTCGTGGACCTGAGCTACGGGCTGTTCGACCCGAAAGTGAGGCATCGCTGATGGCACGTCCAATCGCAAACGCCCCGGCGCTCAAGACGGCGCAAGCCTCTCATGCCGCCCATGCCGCGCAGCCCAAGTCCGGCCCCGGCCGGCTCGGGTCAGCCTGCGCCCTGGTGGGCCGCCTGTTCCGCGAGAAGCCGCTAGGCGCCGCCGGCGCGGTGATCTGCATGATCTTCCTGTTCTGCGGCGTCTTTGCCGACTGGCTGGCGCCGTATGGCGTCAACGAGATCAGCATGATGAAGCGGCTGCAGCCGCCTTCGTGGGCGCACCCCTTCGGCACCGACAACCTCGGGCGCGACATGCTCTCGCGCTGCCTGTACGGCGCGCAGCTCTCGGTCATCATCGGGCTGTCGGCCGCCACGCTGGCCACCGCCATCTCGGTGCTGATCGGCATCCTGAGCGGCTACCTCGGCGGCAAGTTCGACCTGATCGTGCAGCGCATGGTGGATGCGTGGATGAGCTTTCCCGACCTGGTGATCCTGATCGTGGTGGTGTCCGTGCTCGGCCCGGGCAGCTGGCAGATCATCGGCACGCTGGGCCTGCTGCTGGGCGTGGGCGGCTCGCGCATCATCCGCAGCGCGGTGGTCTCGGTGCGCGAGCACATGTATGTGCATGCCGCGCAGTCCATGGGCGCATCGACCGGCCGCATCCTCTGGCGCCATATCCTGCCCAACGTGCTGCCGCCCATCATCGTGCTGTTCACCACGCGCGTGGGCACCGCGATCCTGGCCGAGTCCGGCCTGTCCTTCCTCGGGCTGGGCGTGCCGCCGCCCGCGCCGACCTGGGGCGGCATGCTCTCGGGCAACGGCCGCACCTTCATGTTCCAGGGGCCCTGGCTGGCCTTGGCCCCCGGCATCTGCCTCACCGTCGTCGTCTATGCCATCAACGTCTACGGCGACGCGCTACGTGACCTGCTCGACCCGCGCATGCGCGGATCGCGCTAACCAACAACGGAGGATGACGATGGAGGGACGCGGCTTGAACCGGACAATGTCTTCAGTGGTGGCAGGCGTGGCGCTGGCGCTTGCCGCGGGCGCTGCCTGCGCGCAGGCCGAAGCGCCGAAGTACGGCGGCAATCTCGAGATCGGCTCCATGTATCCCACCATCTCCGCCCTGTCGTGGGACCTGGCGGACTGGAACTGGAAGCAGAACTACGACACCGGCCAGGTCTACGAACAGCTTTTCGTCGCCGACCTTTCCAAGGCCAGGCGCAATGGCGGCAAGTATCCGTTCCAGGCCGATGCGTGGCTGCCGGAGGATGCGATTCGCGGCGAGCTGGCCGAGAGCTGGAAGTGGGTCGACCCGCTGACGCTAGAAGTCAAGCTGCGCAAGGGCGTGAAATTTCCCGCCAAGGCGGGTGTGATGGAAGAGCGCGAACTGGTGGCCGACGACGTGGTCTTCAGCTACAACCGCCAGAACACCAGCGCCAAGAAGATCCCCACGTATTACGACCACCTCAACAAGGTGGAGGCAACGGACAAGTACACCGTGGTCTTCCGCTTCAAGGAGTTCAACGCCGAATGGGATTACCGCTTCGGCTGGGGCTACTACTCCGGCATCATGCCCAAGGAAGTGGCGGCCGCCGGGGCCGGCAACTGGAAGAACGTGAACGGCAGCGGGCCGTTCCTGCTGAGCAACTTCGTCCAGGGCACCGCCAGCACTTACACGAAGAACGAGCAATACTGGGATAGCGACAAGATCGCCGGCAAGGACTACAAGCTGCCCTTCGTCGATAAGGTCGTGCTGCGCACGGTCAAGGACGAGTCCACCCGCAACACCATGCTGCGCACCGGCAAGCTGGATGTGCTCGAGTCTATCCGCTGGACCGCGGTCGATGAGCTCAAGAAGAACGCACCGGCGCTCAAGTGGTCGCGCTGGCTGTCGACCAACGGCCAGTACGTGGCGCTGCGCGTCGATACCAAGCCGTTCAACGACCTGCGCGTGCGGCGCGCGCTGAACATGGCGGTCAACAAGCAGGAGATCGTCAAGCAGTTCTATGGCGGCAATGCCGAACTGTTCGCCTACCCGCAGCATCCGGACTACGCCGGCTACTTCGAGCCGCTGAGCGCCATGCCGGACTCGGTGAAGGAGCTGTTTACCTACAACCCGGACAAGGCACGCAAGCTGCTGGCCGAGGCGGGCTACGCGAAGGGCTTCACTTTCAAGGTGCAGGTATGCGCCTGCCAGCCGGAGCACCTGGAGCTGCTGCCGCTGATCGGCGCCTACCTGGAACAGGTTGGCGTGCGCATCGAGATCCAGCCGATGGAGTACGGCGCGTTCCTGTCGGCCATGACCACCAAGACCAATGCGCCCGGCTACCTGATGAGCAACGGTCATACCAACCCCACCACCACGATCCGCAAGAGCTTCGTGAAGGGCCAGGTCTGGAACGCCGCGCAGTGGGGCGACGCCAAGTACGAGCAGCGCGTCAACGAGGCCTTCCAGATGCGCGACCTCGGCCGCCGCCAAGAGGCCTTGCGCTCGCTGACCCGCGATGTGCTCGCGGATGCGCCGTATGTCTGGTTGCCGACCCCTTACGTGTACACCGCGTGGTGGCCCTGGGTGAAGAACTACAACGCCGAGCTGCGCGCGGGCGCGGTCCGTCCCGGCCCGATCTATGCACGGATGTGGGTCGACCAGGACATGAAGAAGAAGATGGGGTTCTGATTTCGTTACTCCCACCTTGCTCCATGCTTGTCCCACACCTGTCCCTAGCCCGTCCCTTTCAAGGAGGCCCGCATGACGCAGCCCATCTTGCAGGTGAACCAGCTGACCACGCGCTTTCGCACCGACCGGGGCGTGGTCACGGCGGTGGACCAGGTCTCGTTCGATGTCGCCCCCGGCGAGACCCTGGCCATCGTTGGCGAGTCCGGCTCCGGAAAGAGCGTGACCGCGCTATCTATCCTTGGCCTGATTCCCAGCCCGGCGGGCCGCATCGAATCGGGCGAGATCCGCTTTGACGGGCAGGACCTGCTCAAGCTCAGCCCGGCAAAAATGCGTGCGATCCGCGGCAACCGGATCGCGATGATCTTCCAGGAGCCGATGTCGTCGATGAACCCGGCGCTCACCGTGGGCAAGCAGATCGCAGAGCCGATCAACCTGCACCAGGGCATGCCGTGGAAGACCGCCCTGGGCATCGCCGGCGAGCTGCTTGGCAAGGTGCAGATCCCCGAGCCGCAGAGCCGGCTGGGCGCCTATCCGCACCAGTTCTCGGGTGGCATGCGCCAGCGCGCCATGATCGCCATGGCGCTGGCCTGCAAGCCGCAGCTGATCATTGCGGACGAACCCACCACCGCGCTCGACGTCACGGTGCAAGCGCAGATCCTCGACCTGCTCAAGGACCTGGCCAGCCAGTCCGGCACGGCGCTGGTGCTCATCACGCACGACCTGGGCGTGGTGGCCCGCTATGCCGATCGCGTGGCCGTGATGTACGGCGGCCGCATGGTCGAGACCGCCACCGCGCGCGAGCTCTATGGCCATCCCGCGCACCCTTACACGAGCGGGCTGATGGCCTCGGTGCCACGCATCGACGGCGATACCCGCCAGCCGCTGGTGCCGATCGACGGCCAGCCGCCTGACCTCACCGCGCTGCCGCCAGGGTGCGCCTTCATGCCGCGGTGCCAGCTCGCCACCGATCAATGCGGCCTGTCGCGCCCCGCGCTGCGTGCCGTGCGCCCGAATCACTTCAAGGCATGCTTCTTCCATGACCATGACCACCACTGAAGCGCGGGCAGTGCCCGCCGCGCGCCAGCACGGCAAGATCGGCGACGAGATCCTGCGCGTCGAGAACCTCAAGGTGCATTTCCCTGTGACCCAGGGCGTCTTCATCAAGCGGCAGGTGGGCTCGGTCAAGGCGGTGGACGGCGTATCGTTCACGCTCAGGCGCGGCGAGACATTGGGTCTGGTCGGCGAAAGCGGCTGCGGCAAGTCCACGACCGGGCTCGCCATCATCAAGATGCTGGCCGCCAGTGGCGGGCGGATCGCCTTTGACGGCGACGACTTCGCCACCTTCAGCAAAGCGCAGGAGAAAAACTTCCGCCGCAGCGTGCAAATGGTCTACCAGGATCCGTTCGGATCGCTGAACCCGCGCATGAAGGTCTGCGACATCATCGGCGAGCCGCTCGAAGTGCACGGCATGGCCAACGACCGCGAGCGCTATCGCGCCCGCATCGCCGAGCTGCTGCAGATGGTCGGCCTGCTGCCCTATATGGCGGACCGCTACCCGCACGAGTTCTCCGGCGGCCAGCGCCAGCGCATCGGCATTGCCCGCGCGCTGGCGGTCGAGCCCAGCCTGATCGTTTGCGATGAACCCGTCTCCGCGCTGGACGTATCGATCCAGGCGCAGGTGGTCAATGTGTTCATGGAACTGCAGCGGCGGCTCGGGCTGACCTATATCTTCATTGCGCACGACCTGGCCGTGGTGCGCCACATCAGCGACCGCATCGCCGTGATGTACCTCGGGCGCATCGTGGAGATCGCCAGGCGCGACGAGCTATATGCAAATCCCCGGCATCCCTACACCAAGGCGCTGCTGTCCGCCGTGCCGGTAGCCAGCGTCGAAGCCGAGGAAAAGCGCGAGCGCATCGTGCTCAAGGGCGAAGTGCCAAGTCCGCTGCACCCGCCGTCCGGCTGCCGCTTTCACCCGCGCTGCGCGCAGGCAACGCAGCGCTGCAGGGTGGAGGATCCGGTGCTCAGGGAGCGGGGGGATGGGCAGATGGTGGCTTGCCATCTGGAGGGCTGACACGGGAAGCGGGGCGCCAGGCGTCAGCACATCAAAGCACATCAAAGCGAATCCTGGCGCTCACTGCCCTGAAAATATCCCCAGGAACAAAGGCCGGATAAACAGATCCGCCGCATTCTCCCCGGATGCATCCGGCACCCACCGCCGCAACTCCACCGCGGCATTGATCATCCCGTTCACCTGCAACGAAGCAATCGACTGATCCAGCGCCCGGATCGACCCGTCCTGCATCCCTTGCACCAGGAACCGCGCAAACCGCGCCGATAGCCGGTTCATCGTCAGCATCTTCTCCTTGCGCATCTCCTCGGGCAGCGCGCCGTAGATAGTCAGCCGCAGCAACGGTCCCTGGCTGGAAAACTGATAGCTGACCAGCGCGCGCGCGATCGCGCACAGCTTGTCCCAGCCGGTGCCCGGGCCGTCCTCCACCCGCGACTGCGCATCGCGTATCACCGCGAACATGCGGTCGAAGCAGGCCGAGATCAGGTCGTCCTTGTTCTCGTTGTGGTGATAGAAGGCCCCCTTGGTGAGATTCAGCCGCGCGGAGATGCGATCGGCGGAAGCGCCCCGATAGCCCAGTTCGTTGAGCAGTTCCGTGGCGGCGCGCAGGAAGGCTTCCTGGGTGGTCTCGGCCAGCGGGATCGGCGGTGTCGCGGCAGGGGCGCCGTCCCATCGCGATGACGGTGACGCAAAGCCGTTGAGCAGGATATCCACGACGGTATCCGCCACCTTCGGATAGTCCTCCGGCTCATAGCGTTCCACCCATGTCATCGCGCCGCTGGTCAGCGACAGCAGCAGGTGCGCCGCCGCGCTCAGGGCGCTGCGTTGCGCGGGGTCCTTGGGGGTGTCGCTGCGCAACAGCTTGCGGATGCGCCGGAACATGTCCGTGTAGGCCGCGAAGGCGACGTCCGCGTGGGTGTCGGGCAGCGAGCGGATCTCGCGAAAGCTCATCAGCTCGGGGCGCTCGCCCGTTGCCGTCAGGGCCAGCCGCTGGAAGAAAAGCGCAATGAAGCGGCGCACCCTGGCCTGCGGCAGCGGCTCGTCGGCCGTAGCGTCGGCGATGCCCGCGATTTCGTCGATGGTGCGCATCAGGCACGCCACCACGAGGTCTTCCTTCTTGCGGTAGTAGTAGGTGATGCTGTTGGTGCTCAGGCCGACTTCCTGCGCCACGTCCGAGAGCGTGGCGCCGCGCAAGCCCTTGCGGTTGAACAGCCGGGCAGCGGCATCGAGGATCGCCTCGCGTTTCTCCACGTACCGGCGTGTCGGGCGGGCTTCCGCTGTTTCCTTGAGCATGAGGCGAGATATCTGCGATGGTTGGCCGGGAGCGCGGATTATAGAGGTGGCCTGCGCGGTTTTGGGGCTGTGCCGAGTCTACCATCGCGCCGCTTTGCCTTTTCAGAGGCTTACCCGTTGTCCGGCTCCGCCGCGATGCCGCCCGCTTCCAGGCCATTGAGCACGGGCTCGATACAGTGCCAGCTGGTGGCTTGCTGGAATGCGGCGCAGGCGTCAAGCAGGGTACCTTCGGCCCAAGGCCTGCCGATCAGCTGCAAGCCCACGGGAAGGCCGTCGGGGGTGAACCCCACCGGCAGCGACACGGCAGGCAGGCCGAGATAGCTGATGCAGCGGTTGGCCCGCAGTAGCGAGGTGGTCACGCGCACCGCTTGTGCGGCGTCGTGCGCCACGGAGGCGATGCGCGGCGTTGGCACGGCAACGCTAGGCGCCACCAGCACATCGCACGCCGAGAAGACGTGATCGACAAACCTGCGCAGCGCCAGCGGCCGGTAGGCCAGGGCGCGCGCGTAATCGTCGGGGCTGGCCGCCAGCGCCGTCTCCAGCCGCAGCCGCGTGGCACGGGCCAGGCGATCCGCGTGGCTACGCAGGCGCTGGCCGTGGAGCGCTATCGCTTCGCGCCACGTCACCACGGTAGCCGCGGCATCGCAGGCCTCGACGCCGGGCACGGTCTGGTCATGCAAGCTGGCGCCCAGCGATTCGAACGCTAGCAAGGCGCCGGCAATCACCGAGGCGCCGTCGTCATGCGCTACCTCGAAGAACGGGTGCCGGGCAACGCCGATGCGCAGGCCTGCCAGCGGGCTGCGGAGGCCGCTGAGGCGTTCGAACGTGGTGGCCCGCACCGCCGCAGGATCCAGCGCGTCGAGCACCGCCGCGCAATCCCTGGCGGTCCGGGCGATGATGCCGAGCGTGTCCTGTGACGGCGACAGCGGGACTGCGCCACGCGTGGCGATGCGGCCCCAAGTGGGCTTCAGGCCAACCACCCCGCACATCGATGCCGGAATGCGGATCGAGCCACCGGTGTCCGCCGCGATGGCGAACGGCACCGCGCGCGCCGCGACCGCCGCCGCCGCGCCGCCCGACGAGCCGCCGGTGATGCAGCGCGCATCCCACGGGTTGCGGCAGTGGCCGTAGTGATCGTTCAGGCCGGTGGCACCGTAGCTGAGCTCGTCGAGCGCGGTGGCGCCCAGGCCGATCGCGCCGGACAGGTGCAGGGCTTCGAGCACGGCCGCCGGCCTTCGGGCCGCCGCAGGATCGTCGACCAGGCCGTCGACCAGGTCGTCAATCAGGTCGTCGAACAAGGAGCCCGCGCGCGGCGGCCGGGCGGGGTCGGCCAGCACGTCCTTATGCGCGAACGGGATGCCCCAGAGGGGCGCCTGGGCAGCGCCGGCCACGCTGTGCGTCTCCAGTTCGATGGCGCGGGCGAGCGCGCCTGCGTCGTCCAGCGCGGCAAAGCAATGCGTGGCGGCGTGCGCCGCTGCGGCCCGCCGCAGGCAGGCTTGCACCAGCGTGGAGGGCGACAGGCGCCGGTGGGCCAGCGCCATGCGTAGCTCGGCAACGCTCAGGAGGGTGGGGTCGGTCATCGTGCTCCTAGCGCGGTGGCGCACTGCCGCAGCCAGTACGTGTACGGCTGTGGCTGCGCTGCGAACTCCGCGTCGCCCACCGGGAAGGCACGAACGGCTTGCAGCACCGGCGCGGCCGCTGCTGCGATCTCGCCGCAGCGGCGGTCATCCAGCCGCAGCCGGAGATCCGCCGCGCGCTGCATCACCTGCGCCGCCAGGGCTGCCAATGCTGCCAATGGCGCTAGCTCAGACATGCCCGTACTTGGCCAGCGCATCGGCCAGGCTGAGCCCTTGCTGCAGTTCCACGCGGATGCTGCGCTCCTGCTCGGTCAGGCGCTCCGCCTCGAGCAGCACGGTGTCCAGCACTTCGTGCGGGATCACCAGCACGCCGTCTTCGTCGCCCAGCACGAAGTCGCCCGGGCGCACCTGCACCCATTGCGAGGTCGCGCCGCGGATGCTCACCGGCACCTGCCATCCGTTGACTTTCCAGCGGGCAATCGACTGCACCGGCGTGCGGTAGCGCGCGAACACCGGGAACGCTTGCTCGGCGATCCAGCGGATATCGCGAATGCCGCCATCGATCAGCGAGCCAACGCAGCCGCGCTCCTTCATGCCAATGGCGATCAGCTCGCCGAAGTAGCAGACGCCTTCGCCGTCGCCGCTCCAGACCGTGACATCGCCGGCGGACACGCCCGCGCAGGCCTTCATCTTGTCCGGGTCGCCGCCGAGCGCGTACGGCGACATCTGGCCACGGATGGTGTAGGCCCAGCCGGCCAGCTTGCCGCCATTGGCGGGGAACGGCGTAAAGGCGGACGAGAGGCCCTGGTCGAACAGGCCGAGCGTGTCGAGCACGTCGGCAACGTTGGAGGTATCGACCAGCAGGAATCGCTGGCGGATCGTCTCGCGCTCGGTGGCGCTGCGGGCTACGTGGGTGGTTTCCATGCTGTGCTTCCTCGGGAGATAAGTGCTACTCAGATGCTCGGGATCATGCCGCCGTCGACGCGCACGACGGAGCCGGTGACAAAGGCGGCGCGCTCGCTGGCCAGGAAGGCCACCACGTCGCCGTACTCCTCGGGCCGGCCGTAGCGCCCGGCGGGAATCACCCCGGTGCTGGCCGCCACGATGTCTTCATAGGTCTTGCCCTCGCGCCCGGCGCGGGCTTCGTCCAGCGCGCGGATGCGGTCCGTGGCGATGCGCCCGGGCAGCACCACGTTGACGCAGATGCCGTGGGCGGCTACCTCGTTAGCCAGCGTCTTCGACCAGCCCAGCAACGCCATGCGCAGCGTGTTGGACATGCCCAGGTTGGGAATGGGCGCGATCACGCCGGACGAGGTGCTGGTGATGATGCGGCCCCAGCCCTTGCGCTTCATGGCGGGCAGCAACAGGTCCGTGAGATGCATCAGCGACAGCACCATCGATTCGAACTGCTTGCGCCACTGCTCCGGCGCGACTTGCGCGGCCGTGGAAGGGGGCGGGCCGCCCGAGTTGTTGACCAGGATGTCCGGGTCGCCCAGCGTGCTCCTGACCTGCTCCACCATGGCCGTCACGCTCGCCAGGTCGGCAAGATCGGCGCGCACGCCGCAGGCTTGCCCGCCGGCTGCGCGGATGCGGGCCACCGTATCGTCCAGTGCCTCCTGGTTCTGGTCCGATACGGCAACCACGGCGCCTTCCGCCGCGAGCGCCAGCGCGATGGCCGAGCCCAGCCCGCCGCCCGCTGACATGACCAGCGCGACGCGCCCCTTGATGCCTAGATCCATGTTGTCGCTCCTTGATGGTTTTCAGGTGCCCACGCGCAGCGGGCTGCGCAGCTTGCGCAATACGGCCAGCACGCTCTGCGCCGTGATACGCCCGGTCTTGGGGTTTTCCGTGGGAATGTTCTGGATGCTCATGGAGAACGACGCGGCATCGGAATCCACCACGATCTCGTGGGTGTTGCGCGTCAGCGCCGGGTCCGCCCAGATTTCCAGGTGGGTCTTGTCCGGGCCGACGCCGGCCAGCGCCAGCGCAACCACCACGTTGAGGTTGGCGGGGAAGCCCTTGGCAGCCTCGCGGGCGGTGCCGGAGAAGATCTGGATCGGCGCCGTCACGTCGTCGATGTTGATGTTGTTCTCCACCAGGAACGGCGCCCCAACCAGGCCGCGCACCGGCTTGCGCGTGATCATGCGCACGGAGTGGATGACGCCCTCCGATGCCGCCGTCACCGCATCCAGGCCCAGCAACGCGCCGGTCGGCACGATGATCTGGCCGCCGTGCTCGCGCGCCAGGTCCACCAGGTCCATGCGCTCAAGCAGCGCCCCGCAGCTCAGCACGATCATGGTCTTGCCCGCGCGCAGCACCGGCTCGGCGATCTCGCCGACGAGTTCCGCCGGCGCGCATTCGATCACCACGTCCGCCAGGCCGGCCAGCTCGCCAAGGCCGACGATGGCCACCTCGTTGCGCAGGCCTTGCAGCGCTTGCGCCGCCTTTTCCTTGTCGCGCACTGCCACTGCCGTCAGCCGCAGGCCGAAGACGCCGGCATCGAGTTGCTTGACGAGCTTCTTGCCGACCGCGCCGAGCCCGGCGATGCCGACCCGCAGTTCTTTGTCGAATGACATTGTGTGATCTCCTGTTTGATGAACTTGTTGTTTGGCCTGGCTCAGGCGTCTTGCGCCGGCAGGCCGATGTAGTGCTGCGCGATGGCGCCCGTGGTGGTCAGCCAGATCTGGTCGCGATGGCGCACGATGTGCTCCATCGCCCGGCGGAACTGCCGCAGCCGGTAGGGCTGGCCGATCAGGAAGGCGTGGATGGAGATGCCATAGACGAGCGGCTGCTCCACGCTTTGCTCCAGCATCTCGTCGAAGTTGTCGATGATGATGTCGGCGAACTCGCTCGCCGTGGCATCGTGCAGCGCGATGGCGGGGATATCGTTGACCTCGTGCGGGTAGGGAATGCTCAGCAGGCGGCCGCCGCGCGTGTTGATCCACACCGGCTGGTCATCCATCGGCCAATCGAGGATGTAGCGGTAGCCGGCCTCTTGCAGCAGGTCGGGCGTGACGTTGCTGGGATTGACGCCGGGGCTGAGCCAGCCCGCGGGCGGCTTCCCCTCGTGGTGGGCGATGGCCTCGGTCACCTCGCGGATCAGCTCGCGCTCCTCGGCTTCGGAGAAGTTGTTCTGCTGCTCCGAGTTGGTGCGGCCGTGGCCAAGGATCTCGTCGCCGCGTTTGCGCAGCGTGTCGATCACCTGCGGGCAGTGCGCATAGCATTCGGCGTTGAGCAGCACCGACAGCGGGATGCCGAGCTTGTCGCACAGCGCGATGATGCGCCACACGCCAACCCGGTTGCCGTACTCGCGCCAGCCCCAGTTGTAGGTGTTGGGGTGCGGGATGCCGGGCGAATAGGAGATGCCGCCACCGGTGTTGTAGGCGAAGTGCTCCAGGTTCAGGCACAGATGCACCGCGAGGCGCTTGCCGCCGGGCCAGTCGAACTGCGGGCGGTCGACGATGGGCGAATAGGGAAATCTGTCGTGAGAAGCAAGCATGGCGTTATTGACCTGGCTGGATGCGTGAGCTTGGGAAAGGCGGGATCGAATGGCGGCGCAGCGTCACGGACGGTAGTCCTTCGGCGCGGTCACCAGGGAAAGATCGAGCGTGGCGAGATTGTCGCGCGTGGCCAGGATGGACGGCGTGCGCACCACCGCTGTCGTGCCCTCCTTGCGGGCGGCGGCCACGGCCTGCCTGAGCGCCTCGCGGCCCTGCGTGACGATCTGCTGCACGGACGAGCAGGCCAGCTCGCCGTTCTGCAGCATCTGCTGCGCGGTGGGGCTGAGGTTGGAGGCACTGATCTTGACGCCCTCGCGGTGGACGGACTTGACCGCCAGCGCCGCGCCCGCCGCCGAGTCATCCACCGCGGAGTAGATGCCGTTGAGCTCCGGAAAGCGTTGCAGCCAGTCGTCCACCAGGTTGATGGCGCCGTTGCGCGTGACCGCGCTGCGCGACTCCGCCACCACCTTGATGCCGGGGTATTCCGCCTTGATGGTTTCCAGGAAGCCCTGGCGCCGCAGGTCGGCCCAGGTCTGCCCTTGCTGCTGGGAGATCATGCCCACCGCGCCCTTGCCGTTGAGCGCCTTGCCAAGGCACTGTGCCTGCAGGCGGCCCATGTCGTAGTGGTCCGCGCTGATCCTGGAGGCGAGCTTGTCGCTGTTGGGCACGCTGGAGAGCCCCACCACCGGGATGCCCTTGCCAATGGCATGCTCCACCGCACCGCGGATGGCATCGCCGTTGGTGGCGCCGACGACGATGCCATCGACCTTGCGCTGTACGAGGTCCTGCAGCTGCGAGATCTGGATGTTGACGTTGGCATCGCCGCCGGCGTTGAGCTTGACCAGCGCAACACCGAGCTTCTTCGCTTCATCTTCCACGCCGTAGGTCATGGAGATCCAGAACGACGATGACAAGTCCGGCGTGGCGTAGCCGATCGTCAGCGCTTTCTGCGCCATGGCCGGCCCGCATGCCAGCAGGGCGCCTGCCAGGACGACGGCGGCCCGCAGCCGGGGAATGCTGATTCGTTTCATGATTCAAGCTCCTGTTCGATGTCGTTGCAGTGAAGGTAAGCGTTCAGCCCTGGCGCGATCCCACCCTGCGCATCAGGTATTCGAGCAAGCCCGCGGATACGATGACCGCGCCCAGCACGATCTCGGAGGCAAAGGGCGAGGTGCCGAGCAGGTTCAGCCCGTTGAGCAACGCCTGGATGAACAGGGTGCCCACCATGACCTGCCACACGGCGCCCTTGCCGCCGCTAAGCGCCACGCCGCCGATCACGCACGCGGCAATGGCTTGCAGCTCCATGCCCGCGCCGTCGACCGCGACCGCTGCGCCGCTGCGCGCCAGCAGGAACACCGCCGCCAGCCCGGCCAGCGCGCCACACAGTCCATAGGCCAGCACGCCGGCGGTGCGCACGGGCACCCCCACCAGCAAAGCCGCATCGGGATGGCTGCCGATCATGTAGAACCAGCGCCCGAGTGGCAGGCGCGCGCACAGCAGCCAGGCCAGCGCCGCGACCGGTGCGGCCAGCCACACCATCGCCGGCACACCTAGCCATGCCGCGTAGGCCAGCGACTGGATCACCGTGCCGGGTGGCAGCGGCACCGCATCGACGCCACCGGAGACGATGGTCGATATCCCGCGCACGATCAGCGTCGCGCCCAGCGTGACGACGATCGGCTCCATGCGGCGGCAGGCGATCAGGTAGCCATTGCAGAGCCCCACCGCCAGCCCGGCGCCCATGCCCAGCAGGATGGCGGGCACTTCGCCGAACTGCGCGACGGTCTGGGCGATCACGATGGACGACAGCACCGCCACGGCGCCCACCGAGATATCGAAGCCGCGCGTGACCACCACCAGCATCTGGCCGAGCGCGAGCAACAGCAGCACGGCACTTTGCGAAACGATGTTGGCCAGGTTGTCCGAGGTGGCGAAGCCGGGCGAGATCGCGCCCATCACCAGCCACAAGCCCGCGCAGGCAAACAGGCCGGTGGATTTGCGCAGCGCGGGCACGGAGCGCGGCGAGAAAGCTGACAGGGCGGCGCCGGTGCGAGCCTGCAGGGACATCAGTCGTTGCGTGTTCATGTTCGTGCGCTCAAGAGGCGTTGGCGGGAAGGCTGGGCAGCGGGCGTGCGCGCAGCGAGCGGCCGCGCAGTTGCTGGAGCAGCACGGCCGCGAGGATCAGCACGCCAAGCAGGACGCTCTGGATATAGCTGGGGAAATTGACCAGCACGAGCGCATTGCCCACCATGGCCAGGATCAGGCAGCCAAACAGCGCGTGCAACGGGCCGCCCTTGCCGCCGGTGAGCGGAATGCCGCCGATGGCGCACGCGGCGATCGCCTCGAAGGGCAGGTTGGGATAGAGGTTGGGCTGGCCCGAGCCGAGCCGCGAGGTCAGCACCGCGCCGGCTATCGCCACCAGCACGGCATTGGCCAGATAGGCCTGCAGCACGCGCGGCTTCACCGCGATGCCCGCCAGGTGCGCGGCCTCCGGGTTGCTGCCCACCAGATACCATTCGCGGCCCGGCGCTGTGTAGCGCGTGAGCGCGCCCACAACCAGCAGCGCGGCGCCGGCCAGCCACAGCGGCAACGGCAGGCCCTGCCACTGTCCCCGGCCCAGCGCGGAGAAGTCCACGCTGGTCGGGGCATCCAGCGGCACGCCGCCCACCAGCACGCCGCACAAGCCGTGCACCGCAATCATGGTGCCGAGCGTGGCGAGAAAGGCGGGGATGCGCAAGACACCAACCAGCGTGCCATTGAGCGCGCCCAGGGCCAGCACCGCCAGCGCGCCGGCGGCAAACGCGCCACCCACGCCGATGGCCGGCATGCTCAGCACGGCCACCACGCTGAACAGCGCCACCCCGGAGCCCACGGAGAAATCCAGCCCGCGCACCACGATCACCAGGCCTTGTCCGATGGCCACCAGCAACAGCACCGCCAGCACGCGCGCCAGATTGAAGATGTTGCCGCTGGTGCCAAAGCGCGGCACCGCTATCACGCAGACCACGAACAGCGCCAGGCAGACCCAGGCCGATGCCGGCCACTTTCTAAGCCAGGCCATGATGTGCCTCCTCGCGCGTGGGTTGCAGGCTGTCATTGCAATCGCTGGCGCCGGTGGTGCACGCAATCACCTGCTGCAACGCCACCCCGCGCGCAAACACCCTGGCCATGCGGCCATGGCGCATCACCACGATACGGTGCGACAAGGCCACCACCTCGTCGATGTCGCTGGACGCCACGATCACGCACGCGCCGCGGCGCGCCGCGTCCACCAGCGCATCGTGGATGGCCTCGCGGGCGTTCACGTCGACCCCGCGCGTGGGCTCGATCACCACCAGCACCTTCAGCCCGGGCAGCAGCAGGTTGCGGATCACCAGCAGCTTTTGCTGGTTGCCGCCGCTCAGCGCGCTGACGTCCAGGGCCGGATCGCCCGGGCGCACCCGCAGCGACGCGAACAAGCGCTCGCTGGCGCCGACCTCCATCGCATCGGAGACGAAGAGATGATCCGAGATGGATGCGTAGGTGGAGGCTACCGCGTTGGCGGCGCAATTGAGCCCCGGGAAGATGCCGTCGCTGCTGCGGTCGGCCGGGATCAGCCCGACGCCGCCTTGCTTGAAACGCCGGCGCGACAGTGCCGTCAGGTCCAGCTCGTCGACCCGGATGGTGCCGGCGCTAGGGGGCCGGCTTCCGCTCAGCACTTCGCCCAGCTCGATTGCACCCGAGCCGATCAGGCCAGCCAGCCCGACGATCTCGCCTCGCCCCACCGACAGCGTGACGTCGCGCAGCAGATCCCCGCAGGCGATGCCCTCGACCCGCAGCCGCGTGTTGCCCACGGCCGGGAGCGCGCGCGCGGGGCGCTCGGCCACCGGCCCCACCATGGCCTCGACGATCTCATGCGGGGTCATGGCGGCCACCGGCGCCGCGTCCACCACGGTAACGCCATCGCGCAGCACGGTGATGGTGTCGCAGACCTGCTTGATCTCGCCCAGCTTGTGGCTGATGAAGATGATGCCCTTGCCTTCGTCCTTGAGGCGCGCGACAGCGGCGAACAGACGGTCGGCTTCATGCGCGTTAAGCGCGGCGGTCGGCTCGTCGAGGATCAGCACCTCGCACTTGCGCGCCACGCCGCGCGCGATCTCCAGCAACTGCCGCTCGGCCATCGACAGGCCGGACACCAGCTGGCGCGGGTTGAGCTCCAGCCCGATGCGCCGCGCCGTGTCCAGATAGCATTGCAGCGGCAGGCGGGCACCAGCGTGCAGCGCGCCGGCCCGGGCCACGTCGAACGCATGCAGGTTTTGTTCCACCGTCAGGTCCGGGAACACGGTGGCATGCTGGTACACGGGAATCACGCCGGCCGCGATGGCGTCGCGCACCGAGCCAAAGGCAACCGGCTGGCCGCGCAGCAGGATGGTGCCCGTATCCGGGCGCAGCGCGCCGACGAGCATCTTCACCAGCGTGCTCTTGCCTGCACCATTTTCGCCCATCAACGCATGCACCTCGCCGGGGCGCACGGTGAGATCGGCGCCGCGCAATGCGCAGGTCGCTCCAAATCGCTTGGAAAGACCGGATACCGAGAGCAGGGGGGGCTCCTCGCCGGGTGTGGTTGTCATGGGGGCTCCTTTTTTGGCGTTGTCTTTTGTCTGGGTCTTTGTTTTTTGCAGATGCTTTTTTTTCTTGCCTGAGAGGAATACTCGGCGTCGCGGATCTTTTCAGCAAACGACTTGATTGCACATACGCATGACTTATACTTATGCGTCCATCGCCCTCGCCCCCCAGGTGCCGCATGAAACGTTCGCTTCCTCCGCTGGTTTCGCTGCGCGCTTTCGAGGCCGCCGCGCGACACATGAGTTTTACGCTGGCCGCGGACGAGCTGTGCGTGACCCAGAGCGCGATCAGCCGGCACATCAAGAACCTGGAAACGCACTACGGGCTCAAGCTGTTCAACCGCCTGACGCGCGCCATCGAACTCACCCCGCAGGGCGCGCGCTTGTTCGACGTGGTGACGCGCTCGCTCGACCAGATCGAGACCGTTGCCCGCGAGCTCACCGGGGCCAGGAACTCGCGCAGCCTGCTGGTCAGCATCCTGCCCACGCTGGCGTCCACCTGGCTGATGCCGAGGCTGGTCAACTTCACGCAGGCGCACCAGGCTATCGAGATCCGGCTGATCACGTCGATCGATCCGGTTTCGTTCGATCGCGACAAAGTGGACGTGGCTATCCGTGTGGGCAAGCCGCCTGGCAAGCGGGCACGCAAGGGTGCGCCGCGCATCGACCTGGTGATGACGGACGAGTGGAAGGGCGTGGCCACGGAGCCGCTGTTTCCCGACAGCCTGGTGCCCGTATGCAAGCCTGGGCTGGTGAAAGGCCGGCTGCCCGCCAGCCCGGCCGCGCTGGCGCGGCTGCCGCTGATTCACACCGACTCCCGCGCGCATGCGTGGCCCGACTGGTTCGCCGCGCTGGACGTGCCCTACGCGGCCGGCGCGCAGGCCCTGCATTTCGGGCATTTCTTCATGTCGGTGCGGGCCGCCATCGAAGGCCGCGGCATCGCGCTGGTGCCTGATGTGCTGGTGGCCGAGGAGATCGCCTCCGGCAGGTTGGCCGTGCCGGTGCGCGAGCGCATCACCAGCGGCGGCGACTACTGCTTGCTGTACCGCAAGGAGCGGGCCGACGACTACGCCATCGCGGCGTTTCGCACCTGGCTGCACGCCGAGGTGGCGGCGATGCCGTCGATCTGAGCTGTCGTTGGCGCTGTCGATGGCGCTGTCGTTGGACCCACGTATGACCTCAAGGCATGCATGCGGCGCAAGGAGTCATTTGTCCGCGCACAGGGGCGGCTACTAGCATGGTGTCGTGACAATCGCGAGCGGGTTCGGTCTTTAGTGTTTCGTGTTCTGCGTCCCGCGTCCCGCGTTTGCACGGTCCGGCAAGGCAACGCCGCGTTGCCCGGATCCTCCTTGCTTGCATCTACCGACAGGCCCCCCATGCGCGCAACACGCTTGCTTTCGTGTATTTCCATCGCCACCCTCGTCGCTCCGGCACTTTGCATCGCCACGGCCAACGCCGCCGAGCAGATCGTCCGCCATCGCAACCCGGCGCACATGACCGAGCCCTGGGCGCGCGAGTTCGCCGAGGCGATCGAGATTCCCGCCAGCGCGGAGCAACTCGTGCTCAGCGGCGTGGGGCC
The DNA here is from genome assembly GCF_052113425.1 of Cupriavidus sp. YAF13. Taxonomy (NCBI): domain Bacteria; kingdom Pseudomonadati; phylum Pseudomonadota; class Betaproteobacteria; order Burkholderiales; family Burkholderiaceae; genus Cupriavidus; species Cupriavidus sp. YAF13. The sequence continues at coordinate 23,459 of NZ_JBFRDD010000018.1, read as the reverse complement.
CACGGTGGCGAATGCCTCCGCGCCGCCCGATACCGCGGCCTCCTATGGCGACACCGCGACCCAGACCCGCAACGTGCTCGGTCAGATCGAGCGCATCCTCAAGGACCGCGGCTACCAGATGGGCGACATCGTCTCCATGCAGGCGCTGATCGTGGCGGACCCGGCCACGGGCAAACCGGATTTCACTGGTTTCTCGGATGTCTATAACCAATATTTCGGGACCGGCAAGCAGCCCAGCGTGCCAGTGCGTACGCGCGCCGAAGTGTTGCGGCTGGTGCCGCCGGGGTGGCTGGTCGAGGTCACGGTCACCGCGAGCCGCGTGCCGGCGCGCCCGGCCAGGTAGACGCCAGGCCCGTCGCGGTGTGGATGCGGCCCGGGCCGCTTGCCATCCTTTGCCAGGTCACAGCATAATGCAACACTGTTGCATTATGCTTGGCGAGGTTCTGAATGGTGACTGGTATCGGCGAACGTGGCGAGGGCGGCAAGGCGAGCGGCGACGCCGTCATCGACCTGCAGGACATCGCATTCACCTGGCCCGCGCAGGCCGCGCCTGGCCTGCGGCTTGACCGGCTCCGGCTGGGCGCGGGCGAGCAGGTGTTCGTGTGCGGGCCCAGCGGCAGCGGCAAGAGCACCTTGCTGTCGATGCTGGCCGGCGTGCTGCTGCCACAGCAAGGCACCGTGCGCGTGCTGGGCACCGTGCTCGGCGCGTTGTCGGCCTCGCAGCGCGACCGCTTCCGCGCCGATCATGTTGGCCTGGTCTTCCAGCAGTTCAACTTGCTGCCGTACCTGTCGGTCGTGGACAACGTGTTGCTGCCCTGCCGCTTCTCGCCCGCCCGGCGCGAGCGTACGGCGGCACAAGGCGCGACGCCGGAAGCCGCCGCGCACGCGCTGCTCAGGCAGCTCGACCTGTCGCCGGCCCTGTGGCAGCGCCCTGTCACCCAGCTCTCGGTTGGCCAGCAGCAGCGCGTGGCGGCGGCGCGCGCGCTGATCGGCTGCCCGCAGGTGGTGCTGGCCGATGAGCCCACCTCCGCGCTGGACGCGCCGCGCCAGCAGGCCTTCATGGCGTTGCTGCGGCGCGAATGCGGCATCGCCGGCGCCAGCCTGGTGTTTGTCAGCCACGACGAGCGCTTGTCGGCGGGCTTCGCGCAGAGGTTGTCGCTGCCGGCGATCGACGCCACGGACGCCACGGACGCGATCCACGCGATGGAGCCGGCATGACGCTGATGCTATCGATGGCGGCGCGCAGCGCGTGGAACCGCCGCTTCAACCTGCTGCTGATGCTGCTGGCGATTGCCCTGTCCGTTGCCATGCTGCTGGGCGTGGAGCGTATCCGGCATGCGGTGCGGGAGAGTTTTGCGCAGTCGGTGTCCGGCACCGACCTGGTGGTCGGCGCGCGCACCAGCCCGGTCCAGCTGATGCTCTACACCGTGTTCCACCTTGGCGGGGCCAGCAACAACATGCGCTGGGACAGCGCCGAGCGGCTGGCGCGGCATCCGGCGGTGGCGTGGACCATTCCGCTCTCGCTGGGCGACTCGCACCGCGGCTTCCCGGTGCTGGCGACCACGGCCAGCTACTTCACCCACTACCGCTACGGGGACCGCCGTGTGCTGGAACTGGCGCAGGGCAGGATCTTCCCGTCGCTGTTCGATGCGGTGCTTGGCGCCGAGGTGGCGAGCCGGCTGGGCTACCGCGTGGGCGATCGCATCGTGCTTAGCCATGGCGAGGGCGGTGACGATGGCCCACAAGCCGATCATGCCAGCCATCATGAACATGCCGACAAGCCCTTCGTGGTCAGCGGCATCCTCGCGCGCACCGGCACGCCGGTGGACCGTACCGTGCATATTTGCCTGGAAGCCATGCAAGCCATCCACCTCGGCTGGGAGGGCGGCGTACCGCTGCCGGGCCTGGCGATCCTGCCGGAGCAGGTGCGCAAGTTCGACCTGGCGCCCCAAGGCGTGACGGGCGTGCTGGTCGGCCTGAAGCTGAGGTCGCAGGTGTTTGCCGTGCAGCGCGAGATTGCCGAAGACCCGCACGAGCCGCTGATGGCGGTGCTGCCGGGCGTGGCGCTGGACGAGCTGTGGCGGGTCATCGGCGTGGCCGAGCGCGCCATGCTGCTGGTGTCGGCGCTGGTGGTGGTGGTCGGGCTGGCGGGGTTGGCGTCCTCCATCCTTGCCGCGCTGGGCGAGCGGCGGCGCGAGCTGGCCATCTTGCGCGCCGTCGGCGCCCGCCCGCGCGACCTRCTGGCGATGCTGGCGCTGGAGGGGCTGGTGGTGATGGCCACAGGCGCCCTGCTCGGGCTCCTGTTGCTGAGCGCGCTGGCAGCGGGGCTTGGGCCCTATCTGGAAGCCACGTACGGCGTGGCCTTGCAAGCGGGCTGGCCCACGCCGGGCGAGTGGCCGCTGCTTGGCGCCGCAGTGGCCGCCGGCTTCTGCGTGAGCCTGCTGCCCGGGTGGCGCGCTTACCGCCTCAGCCTGGCCGACGGGCTGAGGCCGACCACATGATGCCCCGGACGCTAGGCATGACCCCACGTGTGCGACGCGCCTCGTTTGCGCTCACCATCATCGGCGTGGCCATGGCGGGCGCGGCGTATGTCTTCCGGCCGCCGTCCCCGCAAGCCAACGCGGATGCAGCCACCGCCGAGCCGCCCGCCTATGCGATAGGCGAGGCGCTGCGACCCGCGCCCGCCGCGCCCGCCGCGCCCGCCGCGCCCGCCGCGCCCGACCCCGCCTTGCGCGAGATCGGCTGGCAGGCCTTGCTGCCCAAAGGCTGGGATCCGCTGGCGCCATTCAAGGGCCTGCGGCTCGATGAACTGGAGGACGCCGATCCGCGCGCGCAGATCGCGCTATACAAAGCCCGCCAGTACTGGAAGAACGCACCGGTGGAGCCCTCGCTCGATGGCGCGGCGGTGCGCATAGCCGGCTTTGTCGTCTCGCTCGATGGCGAAGGCGAGGCGATCCGCGAGTTCCTGCTGGTGCCGTACTTTGGCGCATGCATCCATGTGCCGCCGCCGCCCGCCAACCAGGTCATCCACGTGCGCACGGACAAGCCGCTGGCGGGGCTGCGCAGCATGGACACCGTGTGGATCAGCGGGGCGATGCGGGTGGAGCGGGCGGACACCATGATGGGCTATGCCGGCTACGCCATGCCGGMGGCGAGCGTGCAGCCCTATCTGGCATCGCCGCGCCGTTAATCGGTGGCGTCGATCCGCTCGCACTGGCACGCGGATATCGGCGACGCGCGGCAGGAACGGGTCCTGATCGGCATCGGCATGGACGAATCCGCATTGCGCGCCACATGTCGCGTGCGCGCTGCCCATTCTTGCGCGGCAATCAAATATGTTCTGCACGCCGCACGGTTTTTCTCCGCATGGGTTGCGCGGATACTCGGGTCATGTTCATCCGGCCAGGGCCATCGCCTCACGGTCTCACGGCCTTACGGCCTCACGGCCCAGCCCCAATCCGGCGCGCTTTGCAAGCCCGCATCCAGGAGCATCCCATGCAAATCTTCATCACCGGCGCGGCCGGCTTTATCGGCGGCTCTGTCGCGGCTCACCTGATCGCCGCCGGGCATAGCGTGCGCGGCCTGGTCCGCAACCCGGCGCAGGCCGCACAGCTGGCCATGCGCGACGTCGTGCCCGTGCAGGGCACGCTCGACGACGCCGCCCTGCTGACGCGCGAGGCCGCGCAGGCCGACGGCGTGATCAACGCCGCCAGCAGCGACCACCGCGCCGCGGTAGAAGCGCTGCTGGCCGGATTGCGCGGCTCGGGCAAGCCGTTGCTGCATACCAGCGGCTCGAGCGTGATCGGCGACGACGCCGGCGGCAATGCCTTGTCGCCGCGCATCTTCGACGAACAGACGCCGTTCGTGGTGGAGCCGGGCAAAGCGGCACGCTACGCCATCGACCAGATGGTGCTGGCGGCCGCTGCGCATGGCGTGCGCAGCGCCGTGCTGTGCAACAGCATGATCTACGGCGTTGGCGCCGGGCTGCATGCCGACAGCGTGCAGATTCCGCCGCTGGTGGCGCAGGCCAGGCAAAGCGGCGTGGTGCGCATCGTCGGCGCGGGCGTGAACCGCTGGTCCAACGTGCATATCGCCGATGTGGTGGACCTCTATGCGCGCGTGCTCGACAGCGCGCCCGCGGGCGCCTTTTATTTCGTCGAGAACGGCGAGGCTTCGTACGCGGAGATCGGCGCCGCCATTGCCCGGCGGCTCGGCCTCGGGGCCGTGCAGGCCTGCTCAGTCGAAGCGGCCACGCCCATCTGGGGCGAGGGCCAGTCGCGCTACTCCTTCGGCTCCAACAGCCGCGTGCGCGCCCGGCGCGCGCGCTCGGAACTGGGCTGGCAGCCCCGGCATGCGTCGGTGACGGCGTGGATCGAGAACGAGATGCCGCTCGCCTGACGCCCGCCTGAAGCGCGGATTCATTCAGGCCATGGCCGCCATCGCTGCGCTGGACCGGGGCGGACGCTTGACCAGCCCGGAGGGGTTGGCGCCTGCCTGGGATTGAGGGCGGTGGGTTGGTTGCTGTATTTGCTGTAGTTGCCCGCGTAGATCAGCGCGCCCGGATAGATCGCGCGCAACGCTTGCCTGAACGCGGTCGCCATCGCCGGCGCGTCTTCCCAGTCCCCTTGGCGCGATGAAAGTTGCCCGCGCCAAGGCGGTCACGGCCTGAACCACTTCCTTCAGAATGCGCAGCCGGGGGCCGCCGCGATGGCGGCGGCCCCCGGCAACCCGCTGTCCTTGCATTTGTCCCACGACCGCCTATGATCTGTAAATCGATTTAGTAAATCGTTTTACGGAGACGCTTAATACCAAAGACCTAGTACCGAGCGCGGAGCCGAGGCAATCGTTGAGTCAGCCGAAGTGCAGCACGACGCGTCTCGCCGCTGGCTGGTGCCGTCCTCCCTGGCCTTGCCGCGCGTGCTGGCCATTAAGCCCAAAGGCTGGTGTCGGCGGCGCTCGCCATCCTGTCCGGGACGATCCTGGAAGGCGTGCCGGCGCTGGTCCTGTTCGGTCCGCCGCTCATGCCCGCTGCTCATGCGCACTGGGCAGCAGGCCGGCGTGCATCCGCTACACTTCGGCACGGTGATGCTGACGCCATGGCTACCCCGCCCGATGAAGCTGGCATGAGATCCCGATAATGGCAACCATACAAGATGTCGCCAGATTGGCGAACGTATCCGCGAGTTCCGTTTCCAATGTGCTCAATGGACGCACCGAACGGCTCAATCCCGCCACGTTCGAGCGGGTGCAGGAGGCCATCCGCGCGCTCGGGTTCCGGCCCAGCCAGGTCGCGCGCCAGCTCAAGACCGGCCGCACGCCGATGCTGGGGCTGCTGGTGCCGTCCACCGCCAACCCCATGTACGGCCAGCTCGCGCTGAAGATCGAGGCCGAGGCGCAGCGCCAGATCGGCTACCGCGTGCTGCTGGGCAATACCAACCGGGACCGGGAGCAGGAGTCGCGCATGCTCGACGACCTGCTCTCGTTCGGCGTGCACGGCGTGATCATCGTGTCGTCGCTCACCGACGAGCAGCATTTCCTGGCGGCGACCCGGCAGGGGCTGGCCATGGTCAGCTACGACGGCGGCGCCGACGCGAACATGCCGGCGCGCATCGATCATGTGGCGCCCGACAACTTCCAGGCGGGCCACCTGGCCGCGTCGCACCTGATCGAGCTGGGCCACCGGCGCATCGCCTTTGTCATGCCCGCCGGGCGCACGGTGAGCCGCGCGAGCAAGATCGCCGGTTTCCAGGCGGCGGTGAAAGAGGCCGGGCTGGGGGACGCGGCGGTGATAGAGTGCCCGCCCACCGCGCATTACGGCGATGCCGAACTGGCGGAACTGGGCCAGGTCCTGGCGGGGCAGCTGGCGCGGGCCAGCACGCGCCCCACCGGGCTCATCGCGGTCAACGACATGATGGCGATCGGGCTGATGTCCGGCCTGCACCAGGCGGGCCTGTCGGTGCCGGACGATGTCTCGGTGATCGGCATGGACGACATCGGCATGTGCTCGTACACCAATCCCGCGCTGACCTCGGTGGCCATGCCATTTGGCGAGATGGCGCAAGCCATGGTGCGGCGGGTCATGCTGCGGCTGGCGCAACCGGACGAAGCACCGATCCGCCTGTGCTTTCCCAGCGGGCTGGTGGTGCGCCAGTCCACCGCGAAGCCGCCTGCCGCCAACCGGCTGGCCGGCGCGAGCGCATCAATGCCAGGCGTGAGGCACGCATGACAAGCCCATGGCCGCGGTGGAAGCCCGCAGCCATGGACGGATGGAACCAGGCACGCCGTGCGTGGCCGTGGTTGTCACAAATCGACCTGAATCGTGGAGGAACGAGATGGTGCTCGACAAACCGGAACGCCGGCTGGCAGGCCCGGCCAGGACGTATATCGAGGCCGGATATGCCATCGAGGTGGATATCCTGGAGGTGGCGCAAGGCAGTTGGGGAGCGCTGGTCCGCCTGTCAAAGCTGGCCGACGGCCAGGTCCCCGCCGCGCACTTCATGCTCAACCGCACGTTCGAGGACCGCGCCATGGCGTTCTCGTACACGCTGGCGCTGACGCGCTCCTGCGTAGCGCAATTCGCACCGGCCTCCGCGACCGAGATTGCCGAGATGCTCAAGACCGGCAAGGCGGACCACTAGGATAGCGCAGGCTATCCAGCATGCAGCAGACGCGGCGCACCCGCACCACAAATGCCCGGAACGATTCGGCGCCAGCCCTGGCCGGCGCGGGATATCCGGCGAACGATCGCAACGGCACGCGCGGCCCCCCGGGCGCCGGCACGCTGCGGCAAGAGCTGAAGAGGGGACCCACCAGGCAATCAGGGGGGCAGCATGGAGAACACCACGGTGTTCACAAGGCAGGAACTAGACACTTACTTTGCTTCATATGTGGGGATGGAGGGGGGCAATCCGCGGGCCTCGGTCTGGTTTTGCGACAGGAGCCCGCATCCGTGGTCCGAGCACCTGAGCGCGCCACTCAAGCCGCGCCTGGCGCCGCTCGCCTGGGACGCGGCGTTTCGCGCCGCGCACCGCGCCAGCATGGGCAAATGGCTCAGCCACCAGCGCATTGCCCGCATCATGGCCGCTGCCCGCGCTGAGGTGCTGGGCTTGCGCGACGACGATGCCGATGCCGACTGGAAGCCCTATTACGAGCACCACCTGTACACCGCCTGCGGGGCCGAGTTCAAGCTCAACCTGTTTCCCCTGCCCATGCAGCTCGATGGCCTGACCCCCTGGTCCACGGTGTTCCGCGGCCAGCCGGCCCTGGTGCCCAAGGAGCGCTACCTGGATCTGTGCCGGCACGGCGGACGCTTCCGCTTCCTGGCCGAGATGTGCGCGCGCTGGCGGCCCAAGGTGGTGGTGTGCCTGGGCCACCGGCATACCGAGGATTTCGTCAACGCGTTCGCGCTGGACTACGCGGCGGTGCGGGACGAGAAACTGCAGCCCGCCGACCTGGTGAAATCACTGCGGGTGTTCACCCGCGACGACACCACCTGGATCATCTGCCCGGCGCTGGCCGGCCCCTCCGGGCTGACTTCCGATGTCTTGCTGAACGCCTTCGGCAAGCTGCTTGCCGCCAGCCTGGACGCGAGCGACTTCGGCGTTGTGCAGACCGGCCGCAAGGCCGTGGGCTTCAGGCCATGGCCACAGGCCGCGGCTTACCTGCAGGCCGAGCCCATGCGCTGACGTCGTCCCATCCTCGCATCGATTTGCATCAGTCCGCCTTGAGGCCGATCCGCAGGGCCAGCTTGGTCCATCGCGCGATATCGGCGTTCACCACCCGCTGGAACTCCGCCGGCGTGCTGTGGGTGGTGGCGAAACCCAGGTTCGCCAGGTTGGCCCTGACTTCCGGCCTGGCAATGACCCTGGCGATCTCCAGGTTGAGCTTCTGCACGACCTCGGGCGAGGTGCCCGCTGGCGCCAGGATGCCGAACCACTGGTCAACGTCGTAGCCCGGCAGGCCCAGTTCGCTCGCCGCCGGCACCTCGGGCAGGAACGGCGAGCGGCCACGGGACGTTACCGCCAGCGCGCGCAGCTTGCCGGTCTTGAGGTAGGGCAGGGTGTTGGTGAGCGTGTTGATGCTGACGTCCGCCTGGCCGCCCAGCACATCGGTCATGGCCGGGGCGCATCCCTTGTAGGGAATGTGCAGCAGATCGGTCCTCGCCGAGATCTTCAGCAACTCGCCCGCCAGGTGCTGCGGCGTGCCGTTGCCGCACGACGCATAGCTGGGCGGCTTGCCCGAGCGGCCGGCTGCGATCAGGCCCTTGAAGCCATGGATCGGGGAGTGTTCCGGCACAGCGATCACGGACGGCACCGACGCAAACGCGATGACCGCGCTGAAGTCCTTGCCTGGCTCGAAGGGCAGCTTGCGGAACACGCCGGGATTGATGGCGAAGCTGCTGTTGACCACCAGCAGGGTATAGCCATCCGCCGGGCTCCTTGCCACCAGCTCCGCGCCGATATTGCCGCTGGCGCCGGGCCGGTTGTCCACCACCACGGCCTGCCCGAGGCTGCGCCCAAGTTCCGTGCCGATCACCCGCGCCAGGGTATCGGTGCCGCCGCCCGGCGGAAAGGTCACTACCAGGCGGATTGGCCGCTGCGGGAAGTCACTGGCGGGGCTGGCGTTGGCATTGGCCCGGCCCGGCATGCCTGCCAGCGCCGCGCCAAGCAACGAGATCGCCGCGAGGCAGCGTACGACGGATGAGAATTTCATGTGAAGCCATCTTCGGATGACCGACATGATAGAGCAGCATGCGCGCACACATGGCGGCAGGGTGATTGCCGCGGCCGTGGGCGCCGGGCGGCTTCGGTTCCCTTCGTCCTGGCCCGGCCGCATCCTACAATCACATGGTGTGACGCCGTCGCGGCTCGTGGCCGGCAGGACGGCGGGCGGCGCGGCCTGTTCCGGTTTCACGCCTTTGCGGTTTGGCAAGTGAGTTGGCAAGCGAGTTGGCCACTTACCTATCAAGGGGATGCATCGATGGAATCGAGAAGCTCGTACCCCGGGATCTCCAGCGGCAATGGCCTGTCGCGCACCGGGTCCGTCATTGCGTGGATAGGCTTGCTGGGGCTCTGCGCGGCCTATCTGCAGGGCGGCATCAACAAGGCGCTGGATTTCCCCAGCGCCGTGGCGGAACTGGCGCACTTCGGCCTGGCGCCAGCGGCGCCCCTGGCGGCGGCCACCATCGCGCTCGAACTGGGGGCTTCGCTGATGATCCTGCTCGGCTTCTATCGCTGGGCCGGCGCGCTGGCGCTGGCGGTGTTCACCGCCTTTGCCACCTTTATCGCCAACCGGTTCTGGCTGATGGCGCCGCCGGAGCGTTTCATGGCGGCCAATGCCTTCTTCGAACACCTCGGCCTGGTTGGCGGCTTTGTGCTGGTGGCCTGGTACGACCTGCGTCACCGGCGCCATCGTGGCTAGCCGGGCGCGTCGCCGCGGCGGACCGCCGGCATTACTGGACCTGGAGCTGAAATGAGTCAGGAACTCTCCGGCGCCGCGCTGGCCGAGCCTGCGGGCGGGCCGTGGAGCCCCTTGCGCAACAAGGTGTTCCGGGCCGTCTGGCTAGCCACGCTGGTCTCCAATATCGGCACCTGGATGCATGATGTGGGCGCCGGCTGGATGATGACGTCGGTCAGCCCGTCGCCGCTGATGGTGGCGCTGGTGCAGGCCGCCACCACGCTGCCGATGTTCCTGTTTGCGCTGCCGTCCGGCGTGCTGGCCGATATCGTGGACCGGCGCAAATACCTGCTGTTTGCCCAGGCCTGGATGCTGGTGGTGGCGACGGCGCTGGGCCTGCTGGCGCTGGCCGGGCTGGTAACGCCGGCGGTCTTGCTGGTCGCCACCTTCTTGCTTGGCACCGGCGCGGCGATGAGCGCGCCGCCATTCCAGGCCATCGTGCCGGACCTGGTGCCCAAGCCGGAGTTGCAATCGGCGGTGGCGCTCAACTCGCTCGGGGTGAATATCAGCCGGGCGATCGGGCCTGCCCTGGGCGGCGTCGTGCTGACCCTGTTTGGCCCACCTGCCGTGTTCCTCCTCAATGCGGTATCGGTGGTGGGCGTGCTGTGGGTGATCTACCAATGGCAGCCCGCGCAGGCCGCACGGCGCTTGCCGCCCGAGCATTTCTTCCAGGCCGTGCGGGCGGGCCTGCGCTACGTGCAGGCGGCGCCAGTGCTGCAGGTGGTACTGGTTCGCGCAGTGGCGTTCTTTGCTTTCGGCAGCGCCGGTTGGGCGCTGTTGCCGCTGGTAGCGCGCAGGGAACTGGCGGTGGGCCCCGGTGGCTATGGGCTGCTGCTGGCGTGCGTGGGCGCCGGCGCGATCGGCGGCGCGCTGATGCTGCCGCGCTTGCGCAAGCTGCTCTCGCCCGACTGGCTGGTGCTGGGCGCCAGCGTGATCTTTGCGCTGGCCTTGTTCGCCATGTCGGGCATCAAGCGCTTCGCCCTGATCGCCATCGTGCTGCTGTTTGCAGGCCTGGCGTGGATTGTGGTGCTGTCCGTGCTCAATGGCGGTGCGCAGCGTAGCGCCGCCGGGTGGGTCAAGGCGCGGGCGCTGGCGGTCTACCTGCTTGTGTTCTTTGGTTCGATGGCGGCCGGCAGCGCGGTATGGGGACAGGTTGCCTCGCTAAAAGGCACGGCGCCGGCCCTGCAGGTGGCCGGCGCGGGCATGTTGCTTTTCGCCGCGCTGGCCATGCGCTGGCGGCTGGCCGATTCTCCCGACCTCGATCTCACCCCGTCGCCGCATCTTGCGGGCGCGCCGGTGCTTGACGAGACCGCGGGCGACCGCGGCCCCGTGATGATCAGCGTCGAGTACTACGTCGACAAGGCCAATGCCGCTGCGTTCCATGCCGCCGCCCGCGAGCTGCGGCGCGTGCGCCGGCGGGGCGGGGCGCTGTCATGGAATCTGTTCGAGGACATGGACGAGCCGGGGCGCTATGTGGAGACGTTCGTCATCGAGTCGTGGCTGGAGCATCTGCGCCAGCATGAGCGCTTCAGTGTGAACGACAAGGCGATCCAGGCCCGCGTCCATGCGCTGCACCTGGGGCCGGCGGCGCCCAGGGTCCGGCATTTCGTGTCTCCGCTTTAGCGAGCGCGCTGCATCGCTGTGCCCGGCTCATCCGAACACACTCCAGCACCGCCAGCCGCGCGCGTCGTAGAATTGCGCCATATACCGCACAACCTACTTCCCCGCCCGGCTTGCGCCGCAAGCGCTGCACCGCGCAGTGCAAGGATGATTTGACATGTCTGACACGAAGAACCCGTTCCTCAATATCTACGCCCATGGCTTTGCCCGCGTGGCCGTGGGCGTGCCGGTGTGCCGCGTGGCCGATCCGGCCTTCAATGCCGCCGAAACGATCGCGCTGGCCAGGGATGCCGCCAGCCAGGGTGCGGCGCTGGTGGCCTTTCCGGAGCTGGGCTTGTCCGCCTATACCTGCGACGACCTGTTCCATCAGCGCGCCTTGCTAGACGCCTGCGAGGCGGCCCTTGCCGCGATCGCCGCTGCGTCGAAGTCGATTGCCGCGACGCTGGTGGTGGGGCTGCCGCTGCGGGTCGAGCATCAGTTGTTCAACTGCGCGGCGGTGGTAGCCGGCGGGCGCATCCTTGGCGTGGTTCCCAAGACTTACCTGCCGAACTACTGGGAGTTCTACGAGGCGCGCCAGTTCAGTTCGGCCGATAGCGCGGTAGCCACCGAGGTGCTGCTATGCGGCAGCAAGGTGCCTTTTGGCGCCGGCCTGCTGTTCGAGGCGCAAGACGTGCCGTTCCTGCGCTTCCATGTGGAGATCTGCGAGGACGTGTGGGTGCCGATTCCGCCGTCGTCGTTCGCGGCGCTGGCGGGCGCGACCGTGCTGGTGAACCTGTCGGCCTCCAACATCGTGATCGGCAAGTCCGGCTACCGGCATCAGCTGGTCAGCCAGCAGTCGGCGCGCTGCCTGGCGGCGTACCTGTACAGCTCGGCGGGCAAGGGCGAGTCGTCCACCGACCTGGCGTGGGACGGGCAGGCGCTGATCTACGAGAACGGTGAGCTGCTGGCGGAGTCCGAGCGCTTTGCCGACAGCTCGCACCTGACCTTTGCGGATGTCGACCTTGAGCGCCTGTCGCGCGAGCGCATGCACCAGACCACGTTCGGCCACTCGGTGCGGCGCCATAGCGCGGAGGTGTCGAAGTTCAAGGTGATCCCCTTCGCCATGAACCTGGCGCTGGACAAGCCATTGGCGCTGCGCAGGACGGTGGAGCGGTTCCCCTACGTGCCGTCTGACGCGCGGCGGCGCGACGAGCGCTGCAGCGAGGTCTACAACATCCAGGTGCAGGCGCTGGTCCAGCGGCTGTCGTCCAGCGGCATCTCCAAGGTGGTGATCGGCGTCTCCGGCGGGCTGGATTCCACGCACGCGCTGCTGGTGTGCGCCAAGGCCATGGACCGGCTGAAGCTGCCGCGCACCAACATCATCGGCATCACCATGCCGGGCTTTGCCACCAGCGACCGCACGCTGCTCCAGGCGCGCAAGCTGATGGAGGTGGTGGGCTGCGTGGCCAAGGAGATCGACATCCGGCCAAGCTGCGTCGAGATGCTCAAGGACCTCGACCATCCCTACGCGTCTGGCAAGCCTGTGTACGACGTCACGTTCGAGAACGTGCAGGCCGGCGAGCGTACCAACCATCTGTTCCGCTTCGCCAATCACAGCCACGCCATCGTGATCGGCACCGGCGACCTGAGCGAGCTGGCCCTGGGCTGGTGCACGTATGGCGTGGGCGACCACATGTCGCATTACAACGTGAACGGCAGTGTGCCAAAGACGCTGATCTCGCACCTGGTCCGCTGGGTGGCGGAGACCGGGCAGATCGGCAATGCCGGCTCGGACGTCCTGCTCGACGTGCTTGGCACGGAGATCAGCCCGGAACTGGTGCCGGGCGACTCCGCCGACGCTCCCCAGCAAAAGACCGAGAACTTCATTGGTCCGTATGAGCTGCAGGATTTCAACCTGTACTACACGCTGCGGTTCGGCTTTGCGCCGACCAAGATCGCCTTTCTTGCCTTGAGCGCATGGGGCGAGCGCGACAAGGGCAACTGGCCTGACGGGCTGGACGCGGTGCGCAACGTGTACAAGCTGGCCGACATCAAGCGCAATCTGCGCATCTTCCTCGACCGTTTTTTCCGGACCAGCCAGTTCAAGCGCTCGTGCGTGCCGAACGGGCCCAAGGTGGGGTCGGGCGGCTCGCTGTCGCCGCGCGGAGACTGGCGGGCACCGAGCGATTCGGAGTCCGTGGTGTGGATGAAGGACCTCGACCGGGTGCCCGACGAGATTTGATGGCGCCGGGGTGGCTCTGGACTTTGGCTATCGCTCGATGACGTGCTCGTTGGTGTGCTAGTTGGCATGCTCGACCACGCGCTGGACGATGCGCTTGTCGAACCAGTCATCCAACATGGCCTTCTCATAGCGTAGCGGGTCGCTGCTCGCGTAGGTGTTGACCGACATCAAGAAATTCATGTCGACGAGCCGGTCTTCGCCGCTGGCCAGCACCTGGTCGCCCTGGCTCAGGGTGTAGCGCAGCGTCATGCGCGGCCAGGTGATGTCCCGCACCACGCGCACATCCTGGCCGTGGAAACGCAGCGGCTCGAAGCGGCCCGCCAGGTCGATGTCGAGTACCTCGATCTTGAGCGTGTCGCCCGGCGGCACCTTGCGCCCGGCCAGGCGCTCCAGGTGCTGGCTGATATCGTGCTCCACGGTGGCGAGATCTTTCTCGCTGGCGTACGCGTGGCTGTATGCGGCATCGGTGTAGCTTTCCGGGTTGAGGAAGGAGACGGAGAGGCGACCGCCGGGCGGCGCGGCAAGCGCGTGGATGCTAAACAGTGCCACGGCGGCAAGGCACAGGTCTTTACGCATTGCAACCTCCCGTTCCGTGACGAACCTATCGGGTTCGACTCCGGACGGGGAATGCTTGTTCCGGGCGGCGCATTCAGCCTGCCATGGTCGCCGGCACGCATTGCCGCATCGTCTCCACAAAGCGGCGCAGCTTGGCCGGATAAAAGCTCGCATAGGGATAGATCAGGTACATCGGCAGCGAGGAGGCTTGCCACTCGGGCACCAGGTGCAGCAGCCGGCCCTGTGCAATATCCTCGGCCATCAGCCAGGCCGATGCCACGGCCACGCCCAGGCCCAGCGCCGCCGCGCTGCGCAACGCATACAGGCTGTCGGTGCCCACGCGCGGGCGGAACGTCAGCCGCTGGCTCTCGCCCGTGACCGCATGGGTCAGCGTCACCTCGTTGCGATAGAAGGTGCGCAGGGAAAGCCAGGGCAGCATGGCCAGCTCGTTCGGGTGCGAGGGCATCGCCGAGCCTTGCAGCACGGCAGGGGCGGCAACAACGATGCGGGGCACCTCGGCAAGCCGGATCGCCACCACCGACGGATCGCTCACCTCGCCAACGTGGATGGCGCAGTCGATGCCGTCGGCAATGAACTCCGGTGTCCGGTCATACAACAGCCACTCCACCGTCACCCGCGAGTGACGGCGCAGGAACTCCGCCAGCGGCCCCACCAGCTGCTGCTGCCCGAAGGCATGCGGCACCACGACCCGTAGCGTGCCTTCGGGCTCGTCACCGGCGCCGCGCAGGTCCGCTTCGAAAGCCTCCCATCCCGCTACCAGCTCCTTGGCGCGCCCGAAGCAGCGCTCGCCATCCTCGGTGAGCTTCATTGCATGGGTCGAGCGCTGCAGCAGGCGCAGGCCAAGCGAGCGCTCCAGGCTTTGCAGGCGGCGGCTGATGGTGGGCTGGGTGGTGCCCAGTTGCGCGGCGGCCGCCGACAGGCTGCCGGCCTCCACGATCCGCACGAAGGTCTGCATCAGCTCTACGCGGTCGGCGGAAGGCGTGGAGGGGGTGGCTGGAGCGACTGGGGGGGAGGGCTGGGTTTTCATGGTTTCCGGCATGGCGGCCATTGGTCATGCGTCTGGCGTATAGCCATTGTGCGAAGTGTAGTACTACCACGTGCCGCGGGCCACCGGCAAACTCCGGCCATGTTTTCCACCTGAGGGCTAACGCAATGTCTTCCATTCAAGCTGCGCATACCACCGCTGCCGCGCACACCGCGCACACGGCGGATTCCCCTGCCACCGGCCTGCCCGCGCGGCTGGTCCTGCTGCTTGCCGCGGGCGCCGGCCTGGCGGTGGCGTCGCTGTACTACAGCCAGCCCATGCTCGGCGTGCTGGGCCCGGACATCGGCGCGTCCGATGCGGCGGTCGGCCTGGTGCCCACGCTCACGCAGCTCGGCTATGCGCTGGGCATCCTGCTGCTGGCCCCGCTGGGCGACCGCTACGACCGCCGGCGCATCATCCTGGCCAAGGCTGCCGTGCTCAGCGTCGCGCTGCTGGCCAGCGGCGCTGCCTCCGGCATCGGGCTGCTGCTGGCCACCAGCCTGGCGATCGGGCTGGCCGCGACGATGGCGCAAGACATCGTGCCGGCCGCCGCCACGCTGGCGCCCGAGTCGCACCGGGGCAAGGTTGTCGGCACCGTGATGACCGGGCTGCTGCTCGGCATCCTGCTCTCGCGCGTGCTCAGCGGGTTTGTGGCCGAGCACTTCGGCTGGCGCGTCATGTTCGTGATCGCAGCGGCCAGCATTGCGCTGATCGGCGTGGTGGCCGCGCGCGGCCTGCCGCGCTTCAAGCCCACCACCCATCTTGCCTACAGCGCGCTGCTGGGCTCGCTCGGCAAGCTGTGGCAGAAGCACGGTGCGCTGCGCCGGGCGACGCTGTCGCAGGGGCTGCTGTCGGTTGGCTTCAGCGCATTCTGGTCGACCCTGGCCGTGATGCTGCACGGCGCGCCGTTCCACCTGGGCAGCGCGGCGGCTGGCGCATTCGGCCTGGCCGGTGCCGCCGGCGCGCTCGCCGCACCGCTGGCGGGCCGCCTGGCAGACCGCAAGGGCCCGGAGCTCGTCACCCGCCTGGGCATTGCGTTGACCGCGATCTCGTTCGCCGGGATGCTGTTCTCGCCGCTGCTTGCACCGCACGCACGGCTGTGGCTGATTGGCGCCAGCGCGCTGGGCTTCGACCTTGGCGTGCAGGTTACGCTGGTCGCGCACCAGACCATCGTCTACGGCATCGAGCCTGGTGCCCGCAGCCGCCTCAATGCGGTGCTGTTTGTGGGCATGTTCGTGGGGATGGCAGCCGGCGCCGCGCTGGGCAGCGTGCTGCTGGCGCGCTGGGGCTGGATGGCGGTGACGCTGTTGTCTACCGCGACGGCCATCGGGGCGCTGGTGGTGCGGATGTGGCCGGGTGCACGGCTGGCCCGGTGATGGCTTGACGTTGCCCAACCGGAGACGAAAGGAGCCCCGCCAGCCTGGGAAAGGGCATGGCGGGGCGAAGGTACGGCGCCAGGGGCCACTCACGTACATGGACGAGTCTGGGACCAGGAGAAGGCCGCGAATGTCTGCCGCCACACAGAGCGGGGCGGGTATTGTCGGCCAGAGACGAGGTTGTCACTGGTTCCCGGACGGATCGCTACTCATGGCTGGCGCTCAGTGGCAAGCAAGGGATGCCACGGCTTCCAGGAGATGCCGGCATCCGCGATGTCCGCGATGCCCGGCGCGGCGACGTTGAAGGGCTGCCACGCAGCACCAGACAGCGTGGCTGGCTTTCCCGCCGTGACAAAGCTGGATATGGCCAGGCGGAATGCGGCGCCCACGTTCTCGAATGTCTCTTCGGGGATATTTGCAATCATGGGCGCATCAAGCCAGTCGCCGCGGTTCCCGAACAGGAAGGGCAGTTCCAGGCAGTGCGGGCTCATGAGGTTTGGCACGCGGCTCTGCACGCTGAACCGGTATGGATAGACAGGCTTGGCCGCGCCGGCGAGAGCGCTGGAGATCTCGCGCGCCGCGGCGCCGAACAAGCTGTATCCGCTTGCATCGACCAACTGGGTGTACGGCGTGTGGGCCGGGCGCGCGGCGGCAAAGGCCGCGTAATGCTTCATTGCGGCCGCCCCGAACCTGGTCTCGAACCAAGCCATGACCTGCTGCGCCGAGGCTTCCACCACCTCGGGCGCGGCTGCCATGAAGGCGGTACTCTCGTCAGCCGTAAAGCCTAGCAGGGACGCTGACACGTGCGCTTGCCTGGCCGCACGCGGCAGGTCGAAGAGCCAGTCGGGGACAAGGCCATCTTCCGCCACCGGCCGGAAGCCGACCGAGACTTCGCCGAACCTGGCGCGCGACCGCATCAACTGGCTTTGCGCGGCAAGGATGTCATTGACCGACAAGGTATCGATGTCTTGCGCGCCTGCGGCGTCGAGCAACGCGAGGCTCGTGCGATACGCGTCGTCCGGCGACAGCGGCGGCAGGGCCGGCAGGCTGAACATGGCGTTCCGATGGAGCAGCCCCTTTGACGCGGGGCTGACGCCAAGCAACCAGGCGTAGTAGGCCCCGGCCGACTGGCCGCCCACCGTGACGCGCGCCGGATCGCCGCCAAACCGGCTGATATGTTCCTGCACCCACTCCAGGGCGCGAATCAGGTCGCGAACGGCGCGATTGGCGCCGCGCGCATCGCTGGCATCGGTGAAATGACCCAGCGCGCCAAGCCGGTAGTTGACCGTGACCACGACCATCCCGCTTTCCCTGGCCATGCACTCGCCGTCATACCAGGCAGCGGTGCCACCGCCGGTGAGAAAGCCGCCGCCATGAATGAACACGAACACTGGCCGGCGCTCCGCATCCCGCGGCGCCCACACATTGAGGAGGAACGCGTCTTCGGACTGCGGGTTGCGGTCGATGCCGTTGCCCATGACCGTGGCCAGGCGCGAAGGCGCTTGCGGGAAGACCGCGCCGAGCGCGGTGGCATCGCGTTCGCCAGTCCATGCGGACGGCGGCGTCACCTCGGATAACCGGCTCCCAGGATGGGCTCGCTCGCCATAAGGCACCCCGCGAAATGCAAGGACGCCATCGGACGCCTCGCCACGGATGGCGCCGATGGACAAGGCCAACACAACGGATTTCTCTTTGACTGGCATTGGATCAGACTCCAGGTTCACGCAACTTGCGGATAAGGAACGGTACGATCACGGCGCACACCAGCACCGTGCCGCCGACAGCGGCGATGATCTCGGGCAGTCCCACGCCGGACTTGATCAACAGCCCGACAGAGCCCGCGCCCGCCAGCGATCCCACGCGGCCGAGCGCGCTGGCCCAGCCCGCGCCCACGGAACGTATCTGCGTGGGGTAGGCCGCAACCGCGACGGCGTTGAGCACGACGATGGGCCCGCTGATCAGGAAGCCCGAGCAGAACACGGCGACGGCGTACCCAGCCGTGGCATCGGGCGAGGCGATCAGAAGCGGGCTGGCGGCACCGGTCAGCAAGGCGATCCCAACAAGATTCAGCGGCGCGATGCGGCGGATGGCGAAGGCGCCCACCACCGCGCCGGCCAAGCCGCCAAACTGGAACAGGGACGCCGTCCTGGAGGCCATGGCAACGCTTTCCCCGGTACTCCTGATCAAGGTCGGGAGCCAGCTTGCGATGACATAGAAGCTGCCCAGTATCAGGAACATCAGCAGCCAGAGCAGCACCGTGGTTGACCGGTACTGCGTGCTGAAGAGCTGCGCCACGCTGCCCTTCGTGATCTCGGCCGGCGGCGCGGGAGCCTTGAACATCGCTGCGCCAGGCTGGGGCGCGCCCAGCTTGGCCAGGGCGGCGCATACCCGGCCCGAACCGGCCCCGGTCTGCACCAGGAACGCTGGCGACTCAGGCAACAAGGCAAGGATGGCGGGAACGAGCAGCAGCGGCCCGATGCCGCCGAGGAGAAACAGCCCCTGCCAGCCGATGCTGTCGATCAGATGCCCGGTCAGGAAGCCGGCCGCGGCTGAGCCGAACAGGAACCCGCAGAACACGCCGGAGAGCGCGGATGCGCGCCGGCGGGCGGGCAGCAATTCCGCCAGCAGCGCGGCAACGGCGGGCATTGCCACGCCGACGCCCACGCCGGTCATGCATCGCCATGCCACCAGCTGGAATAGCGACGCGCTGAACGCAGAGGCGAGGGTGGCTAGCGCAAACGCGAGCGTGCCGGCCACGAGCACAGGCTTGCGGCCTCGCGTATCGGCAACGCTTCCCGCGGTGATATAGCCGAACAGCAGCCCAAACATCCCCGCTGCGATGGCTGCGGAGATCTCGGCAGGCTTCGCGCTGAAATGCGTGGCGATCTGCGGCGCAATGAATCCAATGATGGCTGCATCGAAGCCCTCGAGCGCAACCACGGCAAAGCAGATGGCGATGATGCGGCGGCGGTGTCGATTGGGCGGGATGTTGTCGATCACCTCGGAGATGTCCAGGGGATCGACATGCAATGGGGGGTTCTTCATGGTAGGCGCGCGTCCCGCTCAGAATGCGTGTTCGACAAAGAGCCCGGACAGGACTTGCTTGTTGCTGTCCGACGGGCCGGCAGCGCCGTTGATGAAGGCCTTGGCGTCCGCGGTGCCCCCCGCCTTCTGGAACGCGGCTTGCAGGTAGACGTGGGTTCTCAGCGACAGCGCCTTGTCCAGTTTCAGCAGGATCTGATGCGCGTAGCGGTCCTGCAGCGCCGCATTGCCCTTCATGTACTGGTAGTGGAGGTTAATCGTGTAGCTATTGCCCACAGGCACGGTCGAGCCGGCGCCGAACGTGTCGATCGCGCCATTGGTGATCGCGTTTCTCACGCGGGTGTAAGACCCGGCAATCGTTGACTCGCCGATGTTCCACTTCGCCCCCAGCCCCATCGTCTGGAAGTGCGCGCGGCTGGTGGGCGTGCTGCTATCCCTGAAATCCGTATAGGCGACGGCGGCGCCATAGCGCGGGGTTTCGTAGAGTGCGCCGAGGCTATAGGTGCTTCCGTCGTTGATCGAGCTGGTGCGCTCGCCGAGGGCGTACATCGCGCCGAGCTTGAGCGGCCCGAATTGCCTGGTGTACTTGGCCGCGTTGGCCAGCGCTTCGCCGTTGGTCCGGTCGGCGTCGAACGAACCCGTGCGAGCCGGGCTGTAGACGCCGCCAAAATTCAGGAACGGCCCCTGCGGGCTGCCCCAGATGCCACCGAACCACGAGCCGCTGAAGCCGGGGATCGTCAGGAAATCGAACATGAAGTCCCGGGTGTATCCCAGGGCAAGGTCGCCGAGCGAACCGCGCAGGCCAACGATCGCATTGGTGTTGAAGAGCTGCCCGACCGTCTGGCCGTTATCCGCAAAGAACCGGCCGGCCAGCCTGAAGTACGCCGCCATGTCCGGCGACAACGTCTCGGAACCGTTCATGGCAATGTAGTTGGGCCGGTACGGGCCGGAGTCGACGCCATAGCGGGAAGCCCCTCCGACATTCGACGTCACCGTGGGGCCCGCCGTTACCAGGCCGCTGAGTGAGACACCGTCGGGCTGCGCGGCCGATGCACTTGCCGCGCAGCCCAGCGCGGTTGCTGCCAGGCTTGCCAGGAAAAGCTGGCGCAGATGAACTCGTGGAAATGCACTTCCCGTGATGGCAGACCTGCAGCCGTTCTTCCTCATTGCTTCCTCTTTTCGTGGTTTCGGTTGGAGCGCTCAGCAGAACAAGGTGGCGATCTCTCTGATATCCGGCGAAGACTTGCCGCGTGGGCGATGTCTTTAGCCTGCGACCGATACCGATGGTAGAGCGAAGGTGGAGCGGCAAGGCATGACGAATTTGAGAAGCATCATGCGTAGGTCGCATGGCCTGTGCCGGCGCTTCGAGGCAGGTGAAAGAGCGTGGCGGACGCGGGCCACGGCACGGGAAAACGCGGTGGCACCCGTGCGATGCGGATGATTTCCAAGGGGCGTCCGATTGCCCGCGCATGGGGCAAGCCGGAGGCTTAGTGGCTGCCGGCGTCCCAGGAGGATTCGACCACGCGCCGCAGACTGAGGATAAAGCTGCGCGTCTGCCGCGTGCTGGTCCGGTCGCGCCGCCAGATGGCCGACAGCGGGCCAAGACTGAGATTGAACGACAGCGGGAGGATGCTGATTTCGCCGCGCGCGGCCATGAAGCGTGCGGCGCTTTCTGGGAGTTGCCACAGGAAGTGGCCGTGCGACATCAGTTCGCGCCCCAGTTCCAGCGAGAGCGCGCCCACAATTTCCGGCGCCGGGAGACCGGCTTCCCGGATTTCATGCACCAGCATTTCCCGAAGGATGCTTCCCGGTGGCGCGGAGATCCAGGGGTACTGGACGCACGTGGCGATATCGACATCCTGCCTGGCCAGCGGATGATCCGGTGCGCACGCAAGCACGATGCCGTCATGCACCAGCGCGGCAGTCCGGTAGGTTTCCGCGCTCTGGCTTCTCGGGGCGCGGCTGATGAGCAGGTCGATCGCGCCGGCATCCAGTTTCTCGATCAGGGCCTCGTGCGATCCGACTTCCACCGTGATCTCCACGCGCGGATTCGCCTGCCGGAACAGGAGTATGGCCTCCGCCAGCGGCCACCGGCTGAACATCGAGAAGCAGCCCAGGATCATGTTGCCGAGATCGCCCCTGGCGATGGCACCCAGATCCGCCTCGGCCTTGTGGAAGTCGCTCAGGAGCAAGGCCGCATGGCGGCACATCGCGGCCCCGAGCGCGGTGGCCATCATGCCCTTCGCGGATCGTTCGAACAGCTTCCCGGCAACGATCTCCTCGACCTCGGCAACCGCCCGCGAGAGCCCGGACTGCGTCATGTGCAATTGCTCGGCGGCCTTGGACAGGTTTCCAAGTTCCGCGACGGAGAGAATGATCTCCAGATGGCGCGTCCGAAGCTTTCCGCGAAATGGGGTCATTGTTTGTGGACTTGAATGAACTTTCGGGATGCGCCCCTCGGCCGGGCAGCCCGGAGCGAATCGCGATCTTACCCGTCAGCGCWTGGGTGGCGGCGCTTGCGCCGCACGCCCCCTTACGATGTTGTGCGTGACCCCGCCACCAGCGCGATGGGTGCTACATGCTCCGTCTTGCCCTCGCCATGCTGCGCCGAAGCCGAGCGCCGATGATCGATCAGCAAGACTGCCATCATCGCGATCACCGCCGGAATGGCGATGGCCACGAAATTTTGCTGCAGCGGCAGCGACATGCCCACCAGCGCGCCGATCACGATCGGCGCCAGGATGGCGCCGCTGCGTCCGATGCCCGACGCCCAGCCAATGCCGGTCGCGCGGACCGCCATCGGATAGAACTGCCCGGCATAGGCGTAGGTGACGATCTGCGTGCCGATGGTCGATGCGCCGGCCAGCGCCACCAGCACGAACAGCAGCGCGGTGGGCACCGGGTAGCCCAGCAGTGTGATCGATACCGCGGCCAGGGCGTACATGCCCACCAGCACGTACTTGATATTGAAGCGGTCCGCCAGCCAGCCGCCGCCGATGGCGCCGATCATGGCGCCAAAGTTCAGCACCAGCACGAAGGTGAGCGCCGAGCCCAGGCTATAGCCTGCGCCGGCCATCATCTTGGCCAGCCAGGAGCTGAGCGCGTAGACCATGAACAGGCACATGAAGAACGCCACCCAGAACATCACCGTGGAAAAGCCGCGTCCGTCCTGGAACAGCTTGCCAATGGGTGCGTCGCCCGCCTTGTCGCCGGCGGGCAGCGCGAACTGGTCGCCGGGCTGGGGCCGGTAGCCTGGTTCCAGGCGGGAGGCGATGTGCTTGAGTGCATCGACCTGGCCCGATTTGATCAGGAAGGGCATGGACTCCGGCAAGGACTTCAGGATGACCGGGATCAGCAGCGCCGGCAGGCCGGCGGCAAGGAAGACTGATTGCCAGCCGTAGCTTTCAATCATGCCTTTGCCCAGTAGCGCGGCCAGCATGCCGCCCACCGAGTAGCCGCTGAACATCAGCGTGACCATGGTCCCGCGAATCTTGCGCGGCGAGTACTCGGTCATCTGCGCCACCACGTTCGGCATGACCCCGCCGATGCCCAGGCCGGCCAGGAAGCGCGTCACGCTGAATGTCACGGGATCGCTGGTGAAGCCGGCTGCCGCGGTGAAGACGCTGAACAACAGGATGCAGATGGCGATGGCGCGGCGCCGCCCGATACGGTCGGCCACGGTGCCCATGAAGATCGCGCCGAACATCATGCCGAACAGCGCGGCGCTGACCATGAAGCCGGCGCTGGTGGCGTCCACGCCCATGCCCTTCATGATCGAGGGCAGCGCGATGCCGACCACGGCCAGGTCATAGCCGTCGAAGATGATGATGAGGGCGCACCAGAGGAGGATTTGGGCGTGGAAGCGGTTGAAGCGGGCTTCGTCGGCTAGTTTGTGGATGTCGATATGGGGCATGGGGTGTCTCCGTTTGGGTTTTGTTTTTGTTGGGTGGGGTTGCAACTGCTAAATGTCAAAGGCAACTTCAACTGCAGTTTCACCTCCCCTGCGGGGCGGCGACCTACTTTTTTGTCTTGCCAAAAAAGTAGGCAAAAAAGGCGCGCCGGATGGGGCGACTACCCCCTCGGGATTCGGCGAAAAGAGCGGCCGGGACCCAAACTCGCATCGCCTTAAGGCGATACTCAGACA
>NZ_JBFRDD010000017.1:0-135392 GCF_052113425.1 Cupriavidus sp. YAF13 | reverse complement strand
TTGTCTTGCCAAAAAAGTAGGCAAAAAAGGCGCGCCGGATGGGGCGACTACCCCCTCGGGCTTCGGCGAAAAGAGCGGCCGGGACCCAAACTCGCATCGCCTTAAGGCGATACTCAGACATGGGTCCCTCTTTTCCGCTCTTTTCGCCGAATCCCGAGGCGCCCCATACGGCCTTGGTACACCTTGACGGCTCGCTTCGCATCGCGCTGGGGTGTTCCCCGCCTTGGGGGCGGGTCACACGGCTAAATCGAGGCACTGGCCGATCCCTCCCGACGGTTTTCTCCCCTCTCCCACTTGTGGGAGAGCAAGCCGGGGGAGAGGGCGGGCGTTCGCCAGGCGCGAAATGCCGCACTCATCCACTAGCGTTAGCCATTCAGCGCACTTCCTTCAAATACTGCTCGCTGAAACCCTTCTGCGCATCCGCCATCTTTCCAAAATCCACCGGCTTGGCCCGCGCGTAATCCGCTGCCGGCAGGAACCGCGCTTGCACTTCCTTGGGCACGGCGGCGCTGCGCACGGGGCGCAGGTAGGCATTGGCCCACAGGGCTTGCCCTTCGTCGGACAGCACAAAGTCCAGCACCTTCTTGCCTTGCGCGTCGTGCGGCGCCTTGTTCACCAGGCTCATCACGTACGGCACCACCACCGTGCCTTCCTTGGGAATCACGAAGGCCACGTTGGACTTGTCCTTGTAGCGGGCGCGGTAGGCGTTGAAGTCGTAGTCCAGCAGGATCGGGATCTCGCCGGAGAGCACGCGGGCATAGGCGGTTTGCTTGGGGACGATGGGCTGGTTCTTCTGCAGGTCGCGGAAGTACTTGAAGGCCGGGCCGAAGTTGTCCATCGAGCCGCCCATCGCCTGGTTGACGGCAACCGCGCCGACATAGCCGACAAAGGCGCTGGCCGGGTCCAGGTAGCCGATGAGGCCCTTGTACTCGGGCTTGAGCAGGTCGGCCCAGGATTGCGGCACGGGCTTGCCGCGCAGCGCGTCGACGTTGACCATGAAGCCGAGCGTGCCGGAGTGGATGGCGAACCAGTTGCCTTGCGCGTCCTTGAGGCCGTCGGGGATGTCGTTCCAGTGGGCGGGCTTGTAGGGGGCGGTGACGCCGTCCTTCTTGGCCTGGATGCCGAAGGTCACGCCGTAGTACACCACGTCCGCTACCGGGCTGCCCTTTTCGGCGACCAGCTGCGCGAGCGACTGGCCGGAGTTCTTGTTGTCATGCGGCACCGTGACGCCGGTCTTCTCCTTGATGGCGCGAATCTGCGCGGCCCAGTCGGCCCATTCGGGCGGGCAGTTGTAGCAGATCGCGGTTTGCGCTGCCGCGCCCTGGCTGAATGCGCAGACGGCGGCGGCGCCGAGCGCGCTGGCGATCCGGCGCAGCGGTTTGTGCCAGGAACGGGTTGCTTGCATGGTGAACTCCTTGGGTTGCATACGAGGGCTGGGGCTGGGGGAATGCGGTGGGTAAAGGGTCATGCCGGTGCGGCTACCGTGCCACCCAGGCGCAGGCCGTGGGGCAGCAAGGTGATGCGCCCGGGTCGGGCGCCGGATACATCGGATACGCCGGCTGCTGCGAGGCCGAAGCGCTTGAGCAACAGCGCAACGGCGCGCTCGCCGATTTCGGTGTTGGGCTGCACCACCGATGCCAGTGGCGGCTCCACCAGCGCGCCCAGCGCGATGCCGTCGTAGCCCAGCACGGAGATGTCGCGCGGCACGCGCAGGCCGAGCCGTTTCAGGTCGGAGATCACGCCGATCGCCAGCAGGTCGTTGGTGCAGAAAAAGGCGGTGGGCGCATCCGGCCCGGCAGCCAGTGCGCCGATCTGGTCAGCGTTGCTGGCGGTGTGGGTGGGCAGGCAAAGTGCCGGCGCTGCCTCCAGGCCGTGCGCGCGCATGGCGTCGCGGTAGCCCTCGAAGCGCTGGCGCGCGCGGTCGGAGGCGATGAAGGCACCGGAGACCACGCGGATGCGGCGGTGCCCGGCGGCAATCAGTGCTTGCACGCCTTCGCGGGCGCTGCCGCGATTGTCCACAGAGACAGAATGGCGCTGGCCGCGCGCGGCGGCCTGGTTGTAGGCCAGCACGTAGGGCACGCCTTCGGCATCGAGCTGGTCGAGCACGTCGCTGCGGGCAGCGTCAGCCACCGTGAGCACCATGCCGTCGACGCGGTGGCGCAGCAGGTATTCGATGCGCTCGCGTTCGCGCGCGGGGTCGTAGGCGCTTGTCACCAGCATCAGCGAGTAGCCGGCGGCCAGCGCGGCGTCCTCGATGCCGCGCCAGCATTCGGCGAACACGGCGTTTTCCAGGGTGGGCAGCATCACGCCGATCATCCGGCTTTGCTGCGCGCGCAGCTTGCTGCCGAGCAGGTTGGGGCGGAAGCTCAGCCGCCGCGCGGCCTCCAGCACGCGCTGCGCGGTGCCTTCGCGCACCAGCGCCGGGCTGTTGAACGCGCGCGATGCGGTGGCTAGCGATACGCCAGCGGCCTGCGCAACGTCCACCAGCGTGGCGGTGCCGGCGGCGTCCGGGGCGGTGCTGCTGGAACGGTCCTGGGTGCGCTTCACGTGAGAGCTTCTGGTCTTGGTTTCGGGGTCCCATTGCGCGCATGGCGAACCAGGCACGCAACGCCGGCAAAATGAAAACGTTTTCATTCAAGCTGCAAAAAAATCGGGTAGCAAGCCTTTTCACTGCTGCGGTGCATTAGCGCAATCGCACTGCGGCAAGGCGAAACCCGGTACAGCGCGAATTCTGGGGATGCTGCATGACAGCACGATGACAGACGCGGAGGAGGGCGCGAAGGGCCGGGCGGCAAGATCGCGGCGCCGCGGATCACAATGGGGTTGAAACTATCCTGTAATCTCATTAACATGTTAAGTACAGGCGGCGCCAACGGGCGATCCGCCGTCGACGATCCGCCGGCCCGGCAGCGCAAGCGCCCGGCCACGCGCGGGCGCAACCAGAGAGGAGCACGATGCGACAAGCCAGAATCGCCACCGGCGGCCGGCCAGTGCGGGCAGTGCCGGTGGACGGTGCCACCTTGCTGCCGCTGGACGGCGGACGCGCCCTGCGCGAGGATGAATTCATGTGGCAGCCCGCCATCACCGGCACGGTGTATGGCACGCTGCTGAACTTCAAGGGCGCGCTCGCAGCCCTTGGCGACAGCGTCAATGCGGCCCCTTACCAGGCGCCGCCCGCGGGCCCGATCCTCTACATCAAGCCGGCCAATACCCTGGCCGCCCATGGCAGCCTTGCCGAGCTGCCACCGGGCCAGGAAACCCTGGAAATCGGCGCGGCGCTCGGCATCGTGATCGGCCGTCGCGCAACCCGCATCGACCCGGCGCAGGCCGCGGACTATATCGCCGGCTACACCGTGGTTTCGGATGTCAGCGTGCCGCATGCCAGCTATTACCGCCCGGCGGTGCGCCACAAGTGCCGCGACGGCTATTGCCCGATCGGCCCGTGGGTGACGGCCCGCGAGCAGGTCGGCAACGCCGATGCGCTCAGCATGGTGGTGCGCATCAATGGCGAGGAACGCCAGCGCAACCACACCGGCAACCTGCTGCGCCCGGTGGCGCAGTTGCTGGCCGATGTCACCGCCTTCATGTCGCTCGAAGCTGGTGATGTGCTGCTGGCGGGCGTGCCCGAAGGTGCGCCGCTGGCGCGTGCCGGCGACGTGGTGGAGATCGAGATCGAACAAGTAGGGCGCCTGCGGCACGGCATCAAGGCAGCGCCCGGGGAGGTAGCATGAGAACCGCACGCGTAGCCTTCGATGGCCTGGTCCACACCGCGCAGCCGGCTGGCCAAGGCGCATTGCGCCTGGACGACGGGCGCGTGATCAGCGAGGACGCCGTGACGTGGCTGCCGCCCGTGGTGCCGCGCACCACCTTCGCGCTTGGCCTGAACTACGCCGATCACGCGCGCGAGCTGGCTTTCAAGGCGCCGGAAGAACCACTCGTGTTCCTCAAGGGGCCGGGCGCGTTCATCGGCCACCGGGCACATACCATCCGGCCAGAGGGCGTGAAGTACATGCACTACGAGTGCGAGCTGGCGGTGGTGATCGGCAGCACGGCGCGCGGCGTCAAGGCGGCGCAAGCCTATGACTACGTGCGCGGCTATACGGTCGCCAACGACTACGCCATCCGCGACTACCTGGAAAACTACTATCGCCCCAACCTGCGGGTGAAGAACCGCGACACCTGCACGCCGCTGGGGCCGTGGCTGGTGGACCGCGACGACGTGCCGGATCCGATGAACCTCGCGCTTACCACTACCGTCAACGGCAAGCTGACACAGCAGGGCAGTACCCGCGACATGATCTTCGCCGTCCCGTGGCTGATCGAGTACCTCAGCAGCTTCATGACGCTGGAGGCGGGCGATGTGATCCTGACCGGCACGCCGGAAGGGCTGGCCGATACGCAGCCGGGCGATGAGATCGTGACGGAGATCGAAGGGGTGGGGCGGCTGGTGAACACCATTGCCTCGGCTATCGAATACGGCAGCGGGCGCTGAAGCGAACCCAGGCGCGCCAAACGCCAACAGGAGACAACCATGATCAAGCATTGGATCAACGGCAAGCAGGTCGACAGCAAAGATACCTTCACCACCTGGAACCCGGCCACCGGCGAAGAGATCGCCACGGTGGCGGCGGGCGGCGAGGCCGAGGTCAACGCCGCGGTGGCGGCTGCCAAGGCGGCGTTCCCCAAATGGGCCAATACCCCGGCCAAGGAGCGCGCCCGCATCATGCGCCGCCTGGCCGACCTGATCACCGAGCACGTGCCGCACCTCGCCGCGCTGGAGACGCAGGACACCGGCCTGCCGATCGCACAGACCGGCAAGCAACTGATCCCGCGCGCTGCCGAGAACTTCAATTTCTTCGCCGAGGTGTGCGTGCAGATGAACGGCCGCACCTATCCCGTCGATGACCAGATGCTCAACTACACGCTCTACCAGCCGGTCGGCGTGTGCGCGCTGATTTCGCCGTGGAACGTGCCCTTCATGACCGCCACCTGGAAGGTCGCGCCATGCCTGGCGCTGGGCAATACCGCGGTGCTGAAGATGTCGGAGCTGTCGCCGCTCACGGCCGACCAGCTCGGCATGCTGGCGCTGGAAGCCGGGGTGCCGGCTGGCGTGCTCAACGTGGTGCAGGGCTACGGCGCCAGCGCGGGGGACGCGCTGGTGCGCCATCCGGACGTGCGGGCCGTATCGTTTACGGGCGGCACGGCTACCGGCAAGCGCATCATCGAGCGCGCGGGCCTGAAGAAATTCTCGATGGAACTGGGCGGCAAGTCGCCGGTGCTGGTGTTCGACGACGCTGACCTGGAGCGCGCGCTGGACGCCGCGCTGTTCACCATTTTCTCGATCAACGGCGAGCGCTGCACCGCGGGTTCGCGCATCTTCGTGCAGGACACGGTCTACGACGACTTCGTCGGCAAGTTCGCCGAACGCGCCAGGCGTTTGCGCGTGGGCGACCCAACCAGCGAGCACACGCACGTGGGCGCCATGATCACCCAGCAGCACTGGGAGAAGGTCACGGGCTATATCCGCCTGGGCGAGCAAGAGGGCGCCACCATCCTGGCCGGCGGCGCCGAGCGCCCGTCCGACCTGCCGGCCCATCTGCGCAACGGCAACTTCGTGCAGCCCACGGTGCTGGCCAATGTGGAAAACCACATGCGCGTGGCGCAGGAAGAGATCTTTGGCCCGGTGGCCTGCCTGATCCCGTTCAAGGGCGAAGACGATGGCCTGGCCATGGCCAACGACACCGCCTACGGCCTGGCCTCGTACATCTGGACGCAGGACGTGGGCAAGGTGCACCGGCTGGCGCGCGGCATCGAGGCCGGCATGGTGTTCGTCAACAGCCAGAACGTGCGCGACTTGCGCCAGCCGTTTGGCGGCACCAAGGCATCCGGCACGGGGCGCGAGGGCGGCGAGTTCAGCTTCGAGGTGTTTGCGGAGGTGAAGAACGTTTGCATCTCGATGGGCGGGCATCATATTCCGCGCTGGGGCGTTTGAGCGCCGCCCGCACCAAAACAAAACAAAACAGGAGACACCTCCATGGGTAAGCTATCCCTCGCCGCCAAGGTCACGCACGTGCCGTCGATGTACCTGTCCGAGCTGCCGGGCAAGCACCACGGCTGCCGTG
This sequence comes from Cupriavidus sp. YAF13, assembly GCF_052113425.1. Classification (NCBI taxonomy): domain Bacteria; kingdom Pseudomonadati; phylum Pseudomonadota; class Betaproteobacteria; order Burkholderiales; family Burkholderiaceae; genus Cupriavidus; species Cupriavidus sp. YAF13. Next base: position 129,270 of record NZ_JBFRDD010000017.1, on the reverse strand, counting down.
AGGCGGCGATTGCCGGGCACCGCGAGATCGGCCGGCGCTGCCGGGAGCTGGGCGTGGACACCATCGTGGTGGCCGATGTGCACTGGCTGGTCAACGCCGGCTACCACGTCAACTGCAACGCGCACTTCGAGGGCATCTACACCAGCAACGAGTTGCCGCATTTCATCAAGGACATGGCCTACGCCTATGACGGCAATCCCGAACTGGGCCGGCTGATCGCCAGCACCGCGTGCGAGCAGGGCGTGATGACCCGCGCCCACGAGATCGCCAGCCTGGAGCTGGAATATGGCACGCTGGTGCCGATGCGCTACATGAACGCCGACCGCCATTTCAAGGTGGTCTCCATCGCGGCCTGGTGCGCCTGGCACCAGCTCGATGAAAGCCGCCGCTTTGGCGAGGCGCTGCGTGCGTCCATCGAAGCCAGCGATGCCAATGTGGCGTTTCTCGCCAGCGGCTCGCTGTCGCACCGCTTCAACGACAACAACAGCCCCGAGGAAAGCATCCACCAGATCAGCCGCGAGTTCTTCAAGCAGGTGGACCTGCGCGTGGTGGAGCTCTGGAAGCAGGGCGACTGGGCCACCTTCTGCCGCATGTTGCCGGAGTACAACGAGCATTGCATCGGCGAGGGCGGCATGCATGACACCGCCATGCTGCTGGGCCTGCTGGGCTGGGACAAGTACGAGCGCCCGGCGGAGATCGTCACTGACTACTTCACCAGCTCGGGCACCGGCCAGATCAATGCGATCTTCCCGGTGCGCTGAGGACTCGCCGATCACGGTTCACGCATCACGGATAACGCTTCACGCTTCTTCGGAGAGGCCTGCCAATGCCCCACATCATCGTCGAGTACACGGACAACATCCGCGCCGACGCGCGCGTGCCCGCCCTGCTCAAGACCATCAACGACGTGTTGATCGCGCAGGATGGCGTGTTTCCCATCGGCGGCATCCGCTCGCGCGCGCTGGCGCTGACCGACTACCGCATGGCCGACGGCGAGGAGGACTACGCCTTCGTCCACATCACGCTGAAGATCGGCGCCGGGCGTCCCGAGGCGGCCCGGAAGGCGGCCTGCGATGCGCTCTTCGAGGCTGTCAAGGCGCACTTTGCCGAGCTGTATGCGCGGCGCTACCTGGCGCTGTCAATGGAGCTGGTCGAGTTCAACGAGGGCGGCAGCTACAAGCACAACAACGTGCACGCCCGCTTCAAGAAGGCCTGACCGGTTCCAGCCTCAACCAACAGGCCCCCCAACGCACAACGCACAACGTTCAATGCTCCCCACGGAGACCTCATGCTCAGCCCAGAGCTGATCCACCAGATCGCCCATCGCCTGCACGGCGCCGAGCAATCGCGCCAGCAAATCCGGCAAATTTCGCTGGACCACCCTAACATCACGATTGAAGACGCCTACGCCATCCAGCGCGCATGGCTGGCCCGCAAGCTGTCCGAAGGCCGCACCATCAAGGGCCACAAGATCGGCCTGACCTCGCGCGCCATGCAGCTTTCTTCGCAGATCGACGAGCCTGACTACGGCACCTTGCTGGACGACATGTTCTTCCAGGACGGCGCGACGATCCCCCCGGGGCGCTTTATCGTGCCGCGCGTGGAAGTGGAGCTGGCCTTCGTGCTGGACAAGCCGCTCAAGGGGCCGAACTGCACGCTGTTCGACGTGTATGACGCCACGGCCTACGTGATCCCCGCGCTGGAGATCATCGATGCGCGCAGCCATGGGGTCGACCCCGACACCAAGCGCCCGCGCAAGGTGTTCGACACCATTGCCGACAACGCGGCCAATGCCGGCGTGGTGATGGGCGGGCGCCCGGTGCGGCCGTTCGATGTGGACCTGCGCTGGGTCTCGGCCATCATGTCGCGCAACGGCGTGATCGAGGAAACCGGCGTGGCCGCCGGCGTGCTAAACCATCCCGCCAACGGCGTGGCATGGCTGGCCAACAAGCTGCATCCGCATGGCGTGGGCCTGGAAGCGGGCGAGGTGATCCTCGGCGGCTCCTTCACGCGGCCGGTGGCGGCCAGCCCAGGTGATACATTTCACGTGGACTACGGCGCGCTGGGCGCCGTGGCCTGCCACTTCGGCTGAACGCCCGACCCCGACGCCATCATGGAAATCCCCCTCAATACCTTCAAGCGCGCGCTTGCCGCCAACGAGCAGCAGATCGGCCTGTGGCTCGGCCTGGCCAGTCCCTACACCGCCGAAGTGCTGGCCGACGCCGGCTTCGACTGGCTGCTGATCGACGGCGAGCACGCACCCAACACCGTGCCGTCCATCCTGGCGCAACTGCAGGCGCTGGCCGCCTATCCGGTGCGGCCGGTGGTGCGCGCGTCGTGGAACGACACCGTGCAGATCAAGCAGCTGCTTGACCTGGGCGTGCAGACCCTGCTCGTGCCGATGGTGCAGGACGCCACCGAGGCCGCCGCCGCGGTGGCCGCCACCCGTTACCCGCCGGAAGGCGTGCGCGGCGTGGGCAGCGCGATGGCGCGTGCCTCGCGCTGGAACCGCGTCGGCGGCTACCTGGCCCAGGCCAACGGCGAGATGTGCGTGCTGGTGCAGGTGGAGACGCGCGCGGGGCTTGCGCACCTCGACGCGATCGCCGCCACCGAAGGCGTGGATGGCGTGTTTATCGGCCCGGCGGATCTTGCCGCCGACATGGGCCATCTCGGCAATCCCGGTCACCCGGACGTGCAGAGCGCCATCGCCGACGCCATCGCGCGCATCCGCCGCGCCGGCAAGGGAGCGGGCATCCTCAGCGCCGACGTGGCGCAGTCGCGGCAGTACATGGCGCTCGGGACCACGTTCACTGCGGTTGGGGTGGACGCCACGATGCTGGCCCGGGCGGCAGAGAGCCTTGCCGCGCAATTCAAGGGCCAGGGCGGTGCGGGGACTAGCCGGGATAAAACGTACTAACTACGTACTAGCGACGTATTAGCATCCCGTAGCGCTTTAGCGCGGTTTGCACAAAGAACAGAAAAATCGGAGGAGACCCAATCATGCAAGCAAACGCCTGCGCCCGGCGCACGCGCTTCCATTCCATGGCGCAGCATGCCTCGCGTGTTGTCACAGGGCTGGCGCTAGCGCTGGGCGGCGCCGCCCACGCCGCCGACCCCGCTGCACGCTGGGTGGTGCCCTATACCGCCGGCGGCGGCAGCGACCTCGCCACGCGCATCGTCGCGCAGAAGATCGCGCCTGTCATGCACCAGAACTTCGTGGTCGACAACAAGCCGGGCGGCGCCACCATCCTCGCCGCGCAGGATGTGGCCAAGGCGCGTGCCGACGGCGCTACGCTGCTGACTGCCGGGCAGGGTACGCTGGTACTTAACCCAGCGCTGTATCGCAAGCTGCCCTATGACACCGCCAAGGATTTCACGCTGGTGACCTCGCTGGTGAAGCTGCCCGTGATACTGGTCGCCAGCCCGGCCTTGCCGGTAAAGACCTTGCCCGAGTTCATCACGTGGCTGAAAGCGGGGCAGGGCAAGGCAACCTACGCCTCTGTCGGCACCGGCAGCCCGCACCACCTGAGCGCTGAGCTGCTGCTCGACCGCGTGCAGGCTAGCGCCGTCCACGCGCCGTACAAAGGCACGCCCCCCGCGTTGCAGGATGTGGCGGGCGGGCAGGTCGATTTCATGATGGCCGATCTCTCGGCCGCGGTGCCGTTGATCCGCGCCGGGCGGCTTCGTGCTGTCGCGCTGCCGGCCGAGCAGCGCTCGGCGGTGCTGCCGGACGTGCCGACCTTTGCCGAGGCCGGGCTGCCCGGCTTTACGGCGTTTGCGTGGCAGGGCGTGGTGGTCCCGGCCGGCACGCCGCCGGCCTCGGTCGACAAGCTCAACGCGGCCATTGCCGCGGCGCTGAAGGACCCGGTGGTGGTCAAGCAAATGCAGGAGCTTGGGCTAGAGCCCATGGGCGACAGCCGGGCGGGCTTTGCCGCGTTCGTGGACAATGAGCGCGCCAAATGGGGCGCCTTGATCCGCGCGCACAGGATCGTGCTGGATTGACCCTAACCTAGGTGGACCGCCACGCACTTGCGCGAGTCCGCTAGCGAGGGTCTTGCCCGCCCTTTTTACAAATGCCGCAGGTTTCTACAAGCCGACCGGCAGCGCCACCGACAGCACAAAGCAGGAGATCAGCGACAGCACGGTCACCGCCAGGGGCCGGCCTCTTGTGCCCTCTTATGCCCTGTCATGCCGCCAGGTGCAAGCGCGGCGCTGGACCCGGCGGGGTTCCGCGGCCGTCGCTGGCTTCGAGCAGGCTCAGCGCGGCGGGGCCCAGCGTGTTCGCGCAAGCGGAGGCCAACGCAGCAACGCTGCCCAGGCCTACTTGCGCGGCCAGCCAATCGGTGCGCACGCCGCTGCCGCCCGCAAGCAGGTACACCGTGCGCGCGACGCGCTGCTCGCGCAGCAGCACGCCTAGCGCCTCGCCCTCGGCGAACAGCCGCGCGCGTACCAGCCGCGGGGTGACTTCCCATCGTTGCGCCACCAGTGCCGCATTCCACGGCAGCCGAGGCAGGCCAAAGATCTCGCCGGCAAGCGCGCGTGACCAGTGTTTCTCCGAATGGCACGGGCAGCCCGGCAGGGTGGCCAGCGTCATGCGCGGGCATGCGTCGTCCGGCACTTCCTGCAGCGTGATGGCGGTGCTTTGGCCCGGCGCCGGCAGCAGGTCGCAATCGAAGTACGCAAACGCCGGCACCACGAACGGGTTGCCAGGCGTTACCTCCCGCCGCGCGTTTGCGTCGCGCAGGCGCGCGGTGCCGTGCAGCGCGTCGACGCGCACGGCAAAGGGGAAGCGCAGGTGAGACAGGCGCAGATCGGTGCTGCTGACGAGGGCCATGCGAAGCTCAGGTGACGCAGGCTGGCGCGCATCGGGCGCGGCGCCAGGGGGAAAAATCGCATTGTACGGCTTCGCGCGGCCGGTGAGTTTCACGATGGCGAAGGCGGGTTTCAACGCTGGCCATGGCTGCGGGCGCGACCGCGGCGCTACCGCGGCAGCCTACAGCTCCGACAGGCCAAAGTGACGCAAACGCTCAAGGTCGGTCACCCGGATGCTCTGGTACGACAAATCGACCATGCCCTCCGCCGCCAGGCGCCGCAGCGCCTGGTTGACCCGCTGGCGCGAGAGCCCCGTCAGCAGGCCGATCTCCTCCTGCGACAGCTCCAGCACCGCGCTGGTACGGGGGTAAAGCGCCGGGTGGAAGAGCTGGGCAACCGCCTGCGCCACGCGGGCATCGACGCTCAGCAGCCGCTCGTTCTGCACGGTGGCGATGAACTGGCCCATGCGCTCGTTCAACTGGCGCACCACAAAGCTGGCAAACGGCAGGCTTTCGTCGAGCAAGGTATGGAACACCGTGTCGGGCACCAGCGCCAGGCGGGAGTCGCGGATGGCGATCACATCGTATCTCCGCGCTTCGCGCTTGATGACACTGCCTTCTCCGCACCAGCCGCCCGCTGGCACCCCCGAAAAGGTGCAACCGCGCCCGTCCGGCGTGTAGACCGCGAGCTTGATCAGGCCGGTCTCCACCCCGATCCAGTAGCGCGACGGCTCGCCACGATGCGCGACGAAGGCGCCGGCGGCAAAATCCTGCACCACCACCTGCCGCGCTGCCAGTGCCTTGTGGCCAGGCGCGAGCGCGGCGAACCATTCATGCCGGGAGAGCAGGGCGGCATGCCCGGCGCGGGGCGGTGGCATCGTGATATCTGCGGGGGGAGGGGGAGGCGATCTGGGTGTGGCTGCGGGCAGGCTGGGCATGATTTCGGCTTGGCCCGGCACGGGCATTGTCATCCGGACGACAGAGCTTGGTCCTGTGGGATGATAGCCTTGCACAGTGAAAAGTAACAGCGACCGGCGGCGCGCGGCTCAGCCTGAGGGCCAATACCCGCACAGCCGGCGCACGCGGAGACTACGGCAATGCCAAGCGATTTCGACACCGGCCTGGGCAAGAACCCGGCCAATCACGTTCCCCTCACACCCATCGATTTCCTGGCGCGTGCGGCCAGCGTGTATGGCGACCGGCTGGCCATCGTGCACGGCCCGGTGCGCCAGAACTGGCGCGACACCTACGCGCGGGCACGGCGCCTGGCCAGCGGGCTGGCGCGCCTGGGCGTGGGCAAGGGCGATACCGTTGCGGCCTTGCTGCCCAATACGCCGGCCATGGTGGAGGCGCACTTTGGGGTGCCGATGGCGGGCGCGGTGCTCAATGCGCTGAATATCCGGCTCGATGCCTCCAACCTGATCTTCATGCTGCGCCATGGCGAAGCGCGGGTGCTGCTGGCCGATACCGAGTTTGCCGACCTGGCGCGGCAGATCGCCAACGAGATTCCCGGGCTGAAGGTGGTGGCGGTGCTGGACGCGCTCGGCCCGCAGGACGCCCCGGCCTTCGGCGAGACCGACTATGACGGCCTGCTGGCCTCGGGCGACCCCGAGTTCGCCTGGCAGATGCCCGCTGACGAGTGGGATGCGATCGCGCTCAACTACACCTCGGGCACCACCGGCGACCCCAAGGGCGTGGTCTACCACCATCGCGGCGCGGCCATCAACGCCATCTCCAACATCCTGGAGTGGGACCTGCCCAAGCACGCGGTATACCTGTGGACGTTGCCGATGTTCCACTGCAACGGCTGGTGCTTCCCGTGGACCATCGCGGCACGCGCCGGCGTCAACGTCTGCCTGCGCAAGTTCGAGCCCAAGCTGGTGTTCGACCTGATGCGCGACGAGGGCGTGACGCACTATTGCGCCGCGCCGATCGTGCATACCGCGCTGGTCAACGCCCCGCCGGCCTGGCGCGAGGGCTTGCGCGGCCCGGTGCGCGGCATGGTGGCGGGTGCGCCGCCGCCCGCCGCGGTGCTGGCGCAGATGGAGGCCATGGGCTTTGAATTGACCCACGTCTATGGCCTGACCGAAACCTACGGCCCCGCCGCGGTATGCGCCGAGCAGGACGACTGGGCCGGCCTGTCGCAAGAGGACCGCGCCACCAAGAAGGCAAGGCAAGGCGTGCGCTACCACCTGCAGACGGAGGTAGCGGTGCTGGACCCGGACACCATGCAACCGGTGGCCTCGGACGGCGAGGAAATCGGCGAGATCATGTTCCGCGGCAACATCTGCATGAAGGGCTACCTCAAGAACGAGAAGGCCACGCGCGAGGCGTTTGCCGGCGGCTGGTTCCATACCGGCGACCTGGGCGTGTGCACGCCGGACGGCTACGTCAAGATCAAGGACCGCAGCAAGGACATCATCATCTCCGGTGGCGAGAATATCTCCAGCGTGGAAGTGGAAGACGCGATCTATCGCCATCCCGCCGTGCTGGCCGTGGCGGTGGTGGCCCAGCCGGATGTGAAATGGGGCGAGACGCCCTGCGCGTTCGTGGAGCTGAAGGATGGCGCCAGCGCCACGGCCGAGGAGCTGATCGCCCATTGCCGCACCCTGCTGGCGGGCTTCAAGGTGCCCAAGGCGGTGTACTTCGGGCCATTGCCCAAGACATCGACGGGCAAGATCCAGAAGTTCGAGTTGCGCAAGAAGGTCAAGTCGGATGCGGCGATCGACGTGTAACGGCCTTGTCCGAAGCCGCCGGATGCGCCAGATCCGTCTGCAATGATGGCGGCTATCACCTCCTCCCCTCACAGCTGCTCTCCCGCGAGCTGAAGAGGCTACTTTGTACCTGCAAGTCCGCGGCGGGTCACACATTGCCCGAGAACCGGTCCTTGCCCAAGAGGTCCGGGCGGCAGTTGAGTTGGCTTATGGTAGGGATGACCACCTGCCGTAGCGGTGCGGCAGGATGGCTGCATGGGATGTCCATTGCGCTGGCCTTTAGCTATCCCTCCCCCAGCAACGCGGGGCTTCTTTCTGAAAATTCCTTGCATTCTTTCGGAATTTTCCCAATGACATTGAGTGCGATTTTGGGTGAAGCTAACTAGTTAGCATTCCATTCGAAAGGAGCAGCATTGTCGAAACAGATCAAGATCTGTCGCTCTTGCGGGCACGTCCCCCACATCTCACCTGGCGTGTTTATCCTCGTCCGCGACAAGCCGACGAAAGGCGAACCTGCCATGCGTCGTGCGAGTACCTTGATCCGAAGAAGCCCGAAAAGGGCGATGGCATCTCGGTCTACCTTTCCCCCTTTGACGCTGGCATCAACAGCAAAGCCTCACCCGCAACAATCGCGTGGGCGCGTGCGGGACTGTTCGATATATTCGCGGCTAACACGGATGACTTGGAGGCCCAATGGCTGATACTCGCGATGCACTCCGCAATGGAGATAAAACAAGCACGAACGGCATACTTATCGCTACCGGTCGAAGCGCTTTCCATCACAATGTAACGTTGGGTGTCGAAGGTGACTATGCAACCTGTCCTGCTTGCAAGGCTGGTGGCCCTGTGATGAACGACTGCTACCCGGCCTTCGACATACACGGCAAACAATTGCTTGTAAGCGGAGCACGAGTCTTCTGCAAATGTTCAACGAAGCCGTTTGTTATTCCCTCACAGAGGGACTTCACCATTGAGGTGAACCGAGGAGGATGCCGAGGTGCGGCACCGATCAAACCAACAAGCAATCTAGGCCCGGATGCCTCGAACAAGCTTGTTGAGGATATGCAAAATAAACAATACGCCGAGGACGAGAGCTTAATTTGCCCAAACATGAGCAAGGTCGAATTTCATGCAGCCATGATGCAACTGCGCGACAAGGCTGTACGGCTGCTGAGTGATCGGCTTTTCGAGTTGTCGCGGTGGAATCAGGCAGACCAGGACAAGATGATCCTGTGGTTCGGTCACACGTCTGGCAATACGCGGCAATCACTACGCGATGGGTTGACCAGAATCCGTGAAATTATGGGAAGCTTGCGTGAAAGGAACTTTGAACGCCATTCAGAAGAGGGACTCCGGCGCGTGGGGTGTGTACCGCGTGCCCGCGATGGGGAAGTTGAAGCAACCGCGAGTGTTTGCAAGCCGGATGGCACATACACCATTTTTGTCGGCCCAAAATTCTGCCGTCTGGATCATGAGCAGAATAGCCCAGAGGGAATCCCCTTCGATAAGGATAGTAAGCTAACAGTACTCATTCATGAGGTTTCACACTTTCCCGAGGCAATGAACTCTGAAGACAAGTGGTACAACATTCTCCTGTCAAGGCTTCGGGCCAAAGCGCGTAATCAGTTTTGCATCGTCAATGCAGATAACATCGCATACTACGTGACGAACATCCCAAATTGGAGCTACAGGCCGCCAGCATGGAAACCGTGATGAAAAAGCTGCTCGTTGCATTCGTATTGCTCTGTGTGTTGCCTGCATATGCCTGCCGCCCTGCATTCTTGACGCACGAACCCATCTTCGAGCGTGGGGCCGCGAAGCTCTCCGCCCCCGAAATTGCTCGGCTTGCCGCGTGGCGCAGTGATACGCGGCAAGCGTTTCCTGCGGGCTTTGAGGTATTCATGTCGCTCTGGCAGAACGAGAGCGCCGGAATCTCCAGGAAGCTTGCCGAAGCGCGTGCACGTTGGCTTGCTGATCTGCTTGAGCGCATGGATGTCAACGGCGCCGACATTCACCAGCCAGAGATTCGCGACATCGACAACCGCCACGTCTCAACAGGGGATGCCGTCACGTTCCTGAACACCGTTACGATAGCTGTAAATCCGCGATGCCCGCACGCATGTTGCGACAAAGCGAGTCGGTGAGTTGTCTTCCGTGCGTACTGGGGCGTGTCCCCTGGTATGGGGGTCGTCTTGCATGCCCGTGAGCCGCGGCGCAATGATGTCGTTCTCGCTCACGATTTCGCTAGTGCCGCGTACCCACCTGCAGGCAGATTTCCCTGATGCACTGTAAATGACCTCAGACATGGCCTTGGTGATTGAAGGGGGACAAACCGCCCATGTCGCGGTCTCAGGCGCGCAGATAACCCTCCGCCAGCGCCACCCAGCACGCGGCACCAAGCGGAATCAGCTGGTCGTTGAAATCATATCCATCGTTGTGCACCGAGCAGCCCACCCACTCACCGGTGCCATTGCCCAGCGCAAAATAGCAGCCCGGCATCCTTTCCAGCATCCACGCGAAATCCTCGCTGCCCATCTGCATCGACGGCGGCACCTGGATGACCTTGTCGCTGCCCAGCACGCTGGCCACGGCCTGCCGTGCGATGGCGGTTTCTTCCACGGTATTGCAGATCGCGGGCGCCAGGCGCTCATAGGCGATGTCTGCCGTCACGCCGCACGAGGCAGCCTGGTGCGTCACCACCTCGCGGATGCGGGTCTCCAGCAGGTCTCGCACCTCTGCCACGGTGGCGCGCACGGTTAGCTTCAGCGTTGCGGTCTCCGGGATGATGTTGTAGGTGCTGCCGGCCCGCATCTCGCCCACGCTGATCACAGCGGCGTCGACCGGCGCCACATTGCGCGCCACGATGCCTTGCAGCGCCACCACGGTCGCGGCGAGGGCCAGCGTGGGATCGGTGGCGCGGTGGGGCATGGCGCCATGGCCGCCCTTGCCGCGGAACGTGATCGTGGCGCGGTCCGAGGAGCCGCCCATCGGGCCGCTTTGCACGACCGCCATGCCGACCGGCAGGCCGGGGGCATTGTGAAAGGCGTAGATCGCGTCGCAGGGGAAACGCGCGAACAGGCCGTCGTTCATCATGGCCAGCGCGCCGGTCATGCCTTCCTCGTCGGGCTGGAAGATCAGGTTGAGGGTGCCGTCGAAATTGCGCGTGGCGGCCAGGTACTCGGCAGCGGCCAGCAGCGTGGCGGTGTGGCCGTCATGGCCGCAGGCGTGCATGCGTCCTGCCACCTGGCTGGCATAGGGCAGGCCGGTGCGCTCCTGCAGCGGCAGCGCGTCCATGTCGGCGCGGATGCCGATGGTGCGCGCGCCGTTGCCTACCTTCAGTTGCGCCACCAGCCCATGGCCGCCCACGGCGTGCACGCCATAGCCCCATTCGCGCAGCAGCGCGGCGGCCATCTCGGCGGTGCGTGGCACGTCGGCGCCCAGCTCTGGGTGGGCGTGGATGCGGTGGCGCAGTGCGGCGAAGCGCTCGGCGGATTCGGTCAGTGCCGGCGGGATATTTCCTGGGTGCTCGGTCATGGCTGCAGGGTGTGTGATGCGTTCGGATGGGATGGGTCTTGCGCCGCGGGTCAGTCGCGGCCAGGGTGGCTGGGGAACAGCGCCAGCGCGGTCAGGCTGATGCAGGAGGCGGTGATCAGGTACCCGGCAGGCGCCATGTTGCTGCCCGTGGCGCTGATCAGCCAGGTCACGATCAGCGGTGCGAAGCCGCCGAACACGGTCACGCCAAAGCTGTACATCATCGACATGCCGGTGGCGCGCTGGTGGCGCGGCAGCGCTTCCATCAGCAGGGCGGCACCCGCGCCGCTGCTGACCGAGCTCAGGGTCACGGCGGCGCCGATCAGCGCCATGGTGAGCGGCAGGCTGGGGCCCGCGGACAGCAGCGTGAAGTTGGGGTAGACCAGCGCCAGCGAAGTCAGCCCGCCGGCAAAGAGCAGCGGCTTGCGGCGCGGCAGCCGGTCGGCCAGCAGGCCGAACAAGGGCGCCATCACCAGCATGGCAGCGCCGGCCGTGCATGCCGCCAGGAAGGCGGTGACGGGCGGCAAATGCAGCGAGGTCACCAGGTAGGTGGGCATGTAGAACACCATGATGTACATGGATGAGGTGCTGCCGGTCATCAGCAATGTGCCCAGCAGCAGCGTGCGGCCATGCTCGCGAAACACCTTGCCCACGCCGCCATGCGTGCTGCCGCCTTCGTGGGTTTCTTGCAGGTGCCGGCGGATATACATGCCAACTGGCGCAATCAGCAGGCCAAGCATGAACGGCAGGCGCCAGCCCCACTCAAGCATGGCGTCGGGGCTGAGCAAGGCCGATACGGCGGCACCGGTCAGCGCGCCCAGCAGCGCGGCACCGCCTTGCGTGGCGGCTTGCCAGCTGACCAGGAAACAACGGTTGCGCTTGCTGGCGGTCTCCAGCAGCAGGGCGGATGCGGCCCCGATTTCCCCGCCAGCCGACAAGCCTTGCAGCAGCCGGCCGATGACCACCAGCACGGTAGCGGCCACGCCGATGCTGGCATGGGTGGGCGTGAAGGCGATCAGCGCGGTGCCCGCCGTCATCAGCGCGATGGTGAGCGTGAGCGCCGCCTTGCGGCCGCGCTGGTCGGCCAGGTTGCCGATCAGCACCGCGCCCAGGGGGCGCATCACGAAGCCGACACCAAAGGTGGCGAAGGACAGCAGCAACGATGCCAGCGGGCTGCTGGACGGAAAGAACAACTTGCCGATGGTGGCGGCAAAGAAGCTGTAGACCGTGAAGTCGTACATTTCCAGCCCGTTGCCGATGGCGGCGGCAACGACGGCGCGGCGCGAGTGCGGGCGGGCGGCAGTGGCGCCAGTGGCGCCAGTGGCGCCAGTGGCGCCAGTGGCTGGCGCGGCGCCGGCCGGATGGCCTGGCGCGGTGTGGGCAGCGGTCATGCGGTCCTCCTCGGGTGGGGTAGACGGGCAATGGGTGCGGCGTGGCCCCGTTGCTCTCGGTGTGGGGGCATGTTAGGGGCCGCGAGCGGGATAAGCACTTCGCTTTTTTTCATGGGTATGCGCATTGGGRATCAGAGCCCGGCCGCAGGGCGCGGCGCTGCCGGCCACGACGACCGGGTCGCTCCGTATCGGCACATAAGGCGCGGCAAGCAACCAGGTGCTGCTGAAGTACCCGACCCGCACGCCCCGGCCTGCCACGGTAGAAGCGGCGTGGTGTGCCATCTTCGCGGCGGCGCGCGGCGTGGGGAAATTCGCTTGCTTCTATTACCCTTGGATTTGGTTTTGGCTCGTAACTTATTGATTGTTATTGGTTTTTGCGCGGAGGGCGGATGGCCTCATGCTGCGCCTGCAGCAGTGCCGGAGCATTGCGTGGCCTGCATGCACATTGCCGGCGCATGCCATTTCGTCATGGGGCGGTGGTGCTGCCCGGTGGCGGGTAGTGGCCCGCCAGCGCTTGCAGCACGGCGTCGTGCAAGCGCGCTGCCGCCCACGTCAGCACATGCCGGTCGCGCGTCACCAGCGAGATGATGCGGTCGGGCACGGGCTCGGCGACCTCGATGAAATCCATCCGCTCGGTGATGTACTTGCTGCCAAGCGACTCGCTGGAAAGCAGGATCAGGGTGTCAACCTGCCAGCACAGGTCCAGCGCCAAGCCCATCGATGTGCATTCGACCACCCGGGTCGGCACCGCCAGGCCGTTACCGGCGAATAACTGATGAAAAGGCGAACCGGCATCGGACAGCGGGTCCAGCGCCAGCCAGTCCGCCTGCTGCAGCAGGCGCACCGAGCGCGCCGCGCGCAGCGGATGCCCGCGCCGCGCACCGATCATGGTCGGCAGCCGRCACACCTGGGTGCAGTCCAGCCCGCGATCCAGCGGCAGCAACTGCGAGGTCACCGCGAAATCCATGGTGCCTTCGCGCAGGTGCTCCAGCAACTGCGCCGGGCGCATCTCCAGCACCCGCAGCCGGGCGTTCGGGAACTCGCGGCGGAAGGTGCTCAGGCAGGCCGCCATCGGCCGCATCAGCGCCGTCACGGGCGTCACGCCCACGGTGATCTCGCTTTGCACCGTGCCTTTCATGTCTTCCAGGTCTTCGCGCGCGCGCCGCACATTCTCGCTGATCAGCCGCGCATGCGAGACCAGCCGCTGCCCGTAGGGCGTGAGCTGCACGCCCTTGCTGGAGCGCACAAACAAGGTGGCGCCGACGCTGCTCTCCAGCTCCTTGATCGCCTTGCTCAGCGCGGGCTGCGTCAGGTGAAGGATGCGCGAGGCTTCCTGGATGCTGCCGGTTTCGGCAACGGCGGCCAGGGCGCGCAGCTGGTTGAGCTTCATGTGGAGGCCTGCTGGATCGTGGGCGGACATGTTAATGGCAAAGCGGGTGGCGCGAAAGGACGGGCGCCCGGTGCCGTGATCCGCGTGCGAGGTGGCCTTGAGGTGGCTTTCAGCCGGGCGCCGGAACCATTGGCATGCTCCTTGCGCGGGGAACTGCATCCGGCTTGCGCTAGAATGGCAAGCCTAGCCACTGTAAGCAATCATGATGCGCTGCCATCCCGGCGTGCGTGATTCATCTTGCGTTAGCGCGTGAGCACCGATATTGTGCATCGGTGCAGCGCCGACGAAGCTGCGCCGCAGTAGCCATCTTTTTCTCGCAGCGCTTCGTCTGCCTTACTCTCAATATCCCATGCAGCTTGACGACACCAACCCGCAAAACTCCTTCCTGAACACCACGCGCAAAGAGCGCAAGCGTGTGCAGGTGTATCTGGTCAGCGGCATCCGGCTCGTCGGCTCCATCGAGTCCTTCGACGCGTTCGTGGTGATGCTGAGCACGCCCGGCGGCATGCAGACCATCTACAAGCGCGCCATCTCGACGATCCAGCTGGATACCGGCACGCGTCCTCCCGGCGGCGGTGGCGGCGCACGTCCGCCCGGCGCAGGCCCGCGGACGCCGGGCTCGGGCCCCCGTCCGCCGCGCGTGACTTCAGAAGGCAACGCCCAGGCACCCCTGGTGGTAACGCGCAAGCGCCGCGCCATGGTGCCTGGCGGCTCAGACGAGTAAGGCTGGCCGCCCTTGGGTGGGGCGGCTTTCTACGTTCCGCCTGACCCGCTCATTGCCGGAACTGTCGCGTGCCGTTTTCATTGAATCCGGTCAATCGCACCCCGGCCGGGAGGCCGGGGCCTTGCGAAAGGCGGTGAGGCCGCCTCGCGTCAGTTGCCGATGCCGAGCAGCTCGACTTCAAAGTTCAGGGTGGCGTTCGGCGGGATCGTGCCGGGCACGCCGCGCGCGCCGTAGGCGGTCTGGCCCGGGCACACCAGCTTGGCCTTGCCGCCGACCTGCATCTTCTGCACGCCTTCTGTCCAGCAGGGAATGACGCGGTTCAGCGGGAACGAGATCGGCTGGCCACGCTTGTAGGAGCTGTCGAACTCGGTGCCGTCGGTGAGCGTGCCGCGGTAGTGCACCTTGACCACATCGGAGGCCTTCGGCGTGGCGCCGGTGCCCTTGACGATGGTCTGGATGGTCATGCCGGACGGCAGGGTTTCCGCGGCCGGGGCGGCAGCGTGGGCGATGGACGCCATGCCCAGGGCGGCAAGTAGCAGTGCAATCTTCTTCATATGTCAGCTGGCAGAGTGGAGGAGGAAAGTTGGCCGGTCGCGCCGGCCTGAAAACCAGCATCTTAAACCGGGAATGGGATCCTTCCGGGTTTGTCCGCCGCTACCGGCGTGGCCGCCAGGCCCGCCAAGCCACTCATCGGCAAGGCACCACGGCATCAAGGCATGACGGGCGGATGGTAAGGCAGCGTCGAAGCAAAGGCCCACAGCATGAACAGCACAAGCGGCGCGTGGACCAGCAACTGGGTGAAAGTAAACCCGACCACGTCCTTGGCCCGGATCCCCAGCACCCCCAGCAGCGGCAGCATCCAGAACGGGTTGATCAGGTTGGGCAGCGCCTCCGCGGCGTTGTACACCTGCACCGCCCAGCCCAGGTGGACTTGCAGTTCATTGGCAGCCTGCATCACGTAAGGCGCCTCGATGACCCATTTGCCGCCGCCCGATGGCACGAAGAAGCCCAGCACGGCCGAATAGACGCCCATCACCGCAGAGAACGATTCCTTGGTGGCGACCGAGACGAACGCCGATGCCAGGTGGTGCGACAAGGTCGTGCCATCCATGCCGGCCGCCTTGGTGAGGATGAACGCGATGCCGCCATACAGCGGAAACTGGATCAGCACCCCAGCGGTGGATGGCACGGACCTGGCCACGGCGCGCAGGAAGCGCTTGGGACGCCAGTTCAGCAGCATTCCCAGCATCAGGAACAGGAAGTTGTAGGTGTTGAGGTTGGAGATCGCGAGGATGGGGTCCTTGGTGGTGAACTCATGTACCAGCCAACCGGCGCCGAGGGCCACGATCAGCAGGGTCAGCAACGGGCTGTACTCCAGCCATTCTCCGGGACGCGTGGGGCGGCCAATGCCATCGCCGGCATCGTCGATATCCACGCCCATGTCCTGCGCGGTGCGCGCGCGCTCGCCCGCCGGCGCTGAAAAATACGCTACCAGCAAGGAAGCGGCGATCAGCACGGCCGTCATCGCCATGGATTGCCACAGGAAGATGGTCTGCGAAAACGGAATCACGCCGGTGATATCCAGCAGCGACTTGGGCAGGCTGGCGGGATTGGCCTGCAACTGCGCCGCGGACGAACTTAAGCCCAGTGCCCAGGTGGCACCCATCCCCAGGTAGGCGGCGGCGCTGGCCGCGCGATAGTCCACGCGCAGCCCGGTGCGGCGTGCAATGGCCCGCACCAGCAGCCCGCTGAAGATCAGGCTGATGGCCCAGTTGAGCAGGGAGGTCAGCAGGCTGACCAGCGCGACAAAGGCGATGGCGCCGCGCGCCGTGCGCGGCAGGGCGGCTAGCCGCTCGATCAGCAGGGAAGCCGGGGGCGAGGCCGCCACGACATAGCCCGRGATAGCCACCACCGCCATCTGCATGGTGAACGGGATCAGGCTCCAGAAGCCGTCGCCAAATGCGCGGGCCACGCCTTGCGCGGGCGCGCCGATGGCCATCGCGCCAAGCGCGACGACGATCACCGCGATGGCCGCGAAGATATACGAGTCGGGAAACCAGCGCTCGGACCAGTCGGTGACCTTGACGGCCAGGCGCTCCAGTCCGCCGCGGCCGGGGTCGTCCGGATGGTCCGGGCGATCCGTTGTGTCCAGGGATAGGGGCGTGCTTTTCATGCTTGTCTCCTTGCATTGCCATGGCTTTCCGCGCGCGGCGAGCCTTCGAATCCTTCATAAGCCATGACGGCGGCCGCGAGGTCTTCCAGCGCGGTGCCGACGGCCTTGAAGACGGTGATCTCCGTGTCATCCGTGCGGCCGGGATGGCGCTGCTGGCACAAGTCCGCGAGCGTGGCCCGGATGTCGGCGGCCTTGAGCACGCCAGCGTCGATCGGGTGGAGCAGGTCGCCGGCCTTGCGCACGGCTTCGCTGGTATCGACGAAGACGGAGGTTGACGCGAAGCAGCCGTCGTCAGCCTCGCGCATGGCCGGCGTGAAGCCGCCGATCAGGTCCAGGTGGGTGCCGGGCCTGAGCCACGCGCGATGCACGAGCGGCGAGGTGGAGAGCGTGGCCGAGGTCACGATGTCAGCGTCTTCGCAGGCGGCGGCGATCGTCGGGACAAAGCGCGCCTCGAAGCCGTCGGCCCGCAGTCTTGCCGCCAGCGCTTCGCCTTGGCTCGCGTTGATATCCCAGACGGCAACGCGCTGGATCGGCCTGACGGCGCGATAGGCATGGGGCAGCAGGCTGGCAACGCGGCCCGCGCCGAGCACCAGCATCGACGAAGCATCATTGCGGCTCAGGTAAGAGGCCGCCAGCGCCGACGCGGCGGCGGTACGCCTGGAGGTGATCTCGTTGCCATCGATCATGGCCAGCGGCTTGCCGGTGCACGCATCGTGCAGCAGGTAGGTCGAGTACAAGCCCGGCAGCCCGGACAGCGTGTTGCCCGGGTAGATGGTCACGGTCTTCACGCCGAGATAGGCGCCGGCCTGCCAGGAGGGCATCAGCAGCATCGTTCCCGGCGCTGCGCCGTGCGGATCGATGACATGGCTGTGGCGCTGCGGGACCTCGCAGCCGCGGATAAACGCGTCGCGCAGGGCGGGCACGAGTTCGGCGAACGGCAGCAGCGCGCGGGTGGTGTCGGAGTCGAGTATCAGCATGTTGGCTTGGGTGGGGTTGGAAGAAGGGCGGCGGCGGGCGCGATCACGCGTTCAGCACGATGTCGCTGGCAGGCACCGCCTGGCACGCCAGGCACATCCCGGCATCCTCGGGTTCCTCGCCATGCAGGTGCCGGATACGGCCCGACATGACGGAAACCGCGCAGCTCTCGCACTGCCCGACCCGGCAGCCGCTGGGCAGTGCCAGGCCGAGTCTTTCGGCGAAGCCCAGCAGGGGGCCGTCCGCCGAGCGCCAGGTGCCGGCGGTGCCGGACCTGGCGAACACCACCTTGAACTGCTGGCCGGACCCGGCCGCCACGCGCTCGGGCGAGCGGAACACTTCGCGCAAGATGTCGGCGCGCGGCACGCCACGGTCGGCGAGCGCATTGGCGAAGGCGGTCATCATTGGCGCGGGGCCGCACATATAGACGAGCGGGCGCTGGCCGAGCAGGCCGGCCGGGACATGCTCGGCGTTGACGCGTCCGGCCACGTCGTAGTCGACGCCGGGCACGTCGCCTTGCGCGGGACGGTCGTAGAAGTTGACGACTTCCAGCGTCGGCAGGGCGTGCCGCAGCGCGCGGATGCGTGACCGGAACGCATGGGCCAGGCCGTTCTGGTTCGCGTACAACAGCAGCATCTTTGGCGGATCGGCGAGCCCGGCCAGCGATTCGAGCAGGCTGATGAACGGCGTGATGCCGATCCCGCCGGCCAGCAGCACCAGCGGGCGCCGGGTGCGCACCGGCATGACAAAGGTGCCGGACGGCGAGCGCAGCGCGACGACGTCGCCAACCGCAAGGCACAGGTTGATATGCGACGAAGCGCGCCCGAACACGGCCTCGCCGGTATCGCTCAGGCCCGCGGCGCGGCGCACGCAGATCGAGTAGCCGCGCCGCGCCGGCAACACGGCGGGACCGGTCAGCGAATACGAGCGCACGATCTCTTCGCCGGTGGGCGGCACAGTGAGCTTGATCGTCACATGCTGGCCGGGCAGGAAGTCCGGCAAGCCGCCGCCATCCAGGGGCTCCAGGCATACCGACGTGACCTCGCGCGCTTCCTTCGCCAGGCTCGCGACGCGAAAGGCGCGATAGCCGTCCCACCGGCGGCGCGTCACGTCGAAAGCAGGATCGGGCTCGACGTTGCAGCGATAGGCCCGCAGCGGCACGGAGCCACTGACCGGATCGATGCTGTCCGCGGCGATCAAGCCGTTGTAGTTGCTGTTGTTCTCGCCCGTGACGCCCAGCGCGGTCTGCGCAAGCGCATCGCAGCGCTGCCACCAGCCAAACTCGCCGACCACCACGCGGGGATGCAGGCCTTCCCGGACCTTGGCGATAAACCTTGCGCTGCCGATGGACGTGGTCACCCGGATCGCATCGCCGCTGGCGATCCCGCGCGCGGTTGCCAGCGCGGCGGAGATTTCCGCTTCGGGTTGCAGCGCGCGGCGCCGCAGCGAAGGCAGCCCGCGATGCTGGCTGTGACAGTAGTAGCCGCTTTTGGCCGAGGTCAGGACAAAAGGATAGGCGCCGCCGGCAGTGTCGTCCGCTTCTTCGGGGCACTGGCCGGCGCGTGGCAGTGGCGGATAGCCGTGACGCAGCAGCTGTTCCGAGTACAACTCCACCAGCCCCGTTTGCGTAGGAAAGGCGCGCTCACGCGGCCGGCCCGCATACTTGCGCTCCACGTCGGCAACGGGCACGCGGATGCCTTCCGGCTGCTCGCGCAGCCTGTCCACCGTCAACCCCGAAGGGGCGAGCATGTGGTTCCATCCCGCCTCCAGGCTGCCGCCAAAGAACGCCTGCCCCATGCCCAGCCTGACGGCGAGGTCGAACACGATGTCGTTGTCCGAGCGCGATTCCCCGCGCGGCGACACCATGCGCTGGCGCAACTGCACCAGTTGCTCGGCCTCGGCGGAGATCTCGAAGCCGATGCGCAGTCCCTCGCGCTCCCACGGCGTGTTGACCGGCAGCAGGATATCGGCATAACGGGAACTGGGGGTTTCGAACAAATCGCAATGGACATAGAAGTCCAGGCTGCGCAGGGCGCGCTCGCCGTCTTCCACATCGGCTTGCGAGAGCAGGGGATTGGTGCCGAATGCCAACAAGGTGCGCACGGCGTAGGGCTGCGCATGCAGGATCGCCCGGTAAAGGTCGCGCGCGGTGACCCATCCCTGCGCGGGCGGCCCGAGCGGTCTCGCGTCGTAGCCCAGCGCCTTGCTCTTTTGTTCTGGCGGCAGCAGGTCGAAGCTGCTGACCGGGTTGTACGGTGGCTTTTGAAAGATCCGGTTGCCGCCCGTCTTGTCGAAACTGCCGGTCAAGGCATAGAGGCAGGCGATTGCCCGGTCCGTCTGGGTTGCGTTGTCATGCTGGCCAACGCCGGACCAGGCGTGATAGGCCACGCGCCTGGCCGAGCCGAACAGGCTTGCCGCATGGCGGATATCCGCCTGCGCCACCCAGGTGAGCCGCGCGGCTACGTCCGCGGGGTAGCGGGCGCATTCGCCGGCATACAGGTCGAAGGCGGGTCGGCAAGCGAGCGTGGCCGTGGCCTGGCCCACTTCGAATGTGCCTCTTAGCGCAACATGCTCGAAATCCCGCCCGGCCAGCGCCGACGACGGCCGGGCTTGCCCGGCATGGGCGTCCCAGACCAGGTAGGCATCGCCATCGGCCAGCCCCAGGTCGCGGCCCCGCAGGAAGCGCCCGTTGTCGCTGCGCACCAGCAAGGGGCCATTGGTCCATTGCCGCACGAAGGCCAGGTCGAACGCATTGGCTTCGATCAGCAGGTTGGCGATCGCCATGGCAAGCACGGCGTCCGTGCCCGGCCGCACGCGCAGCCATTGCTCCGCCTGGCCAGCCAGCGCGGTCTGCCTGGGGTCCACCACCAGCAGCTTCGCGCCGGCGGCCCTGCCGGCGCCGATCGCTTCGGCCTGCGACAGCCAGGTGTTGGTCGGGTTGTGGCCCCACAACACGATGAGTTCGGCGTTGCGGTAGTCGGCGGTCGGCATGCCGCAGCCGAAGGTGAAGGCGTGCGCGTAGTCCTTGTGCCAGTTGCAGATTTCCGTGGCGTAGCAGGTGTTGGGGCTGCCAAAGAGCCGGATAAGCCGCTCGATCCAGTCGATGCTGTCGGACAGCGGCGTGCCGCTGGGCGTGGTGACGGCAAAGGCGACCGATTCGGCGCCGCCGTCGCGCCTGGCCTGGAGCAGGCGCTGCGCAACCTCGGCCAGGGCCTCCTCCCAGCTAATGCGCTGCCAGCCGGGATCCGCATCGGTCTTGGGCGTGGTCCGACGCATCGGATACAGCACGCGGTCGGCGCTATGGACCAGTTCTGGCGCGGACTTTCCCTTCATGCACATCGCCTTGCCCGTGGGGTGCGCGGTGTCGGGGCGCACTGCGATCAGCGCATCATTCGCCACCACGTTCACCGTGCCGCATCGGGAGCGGCACAACGTGCAGTAGCCGCGCTTGTCTTCCTGAATCATCGTCGTCACCGCATCTTGTCTCCTGACCGGATGCTAGCTAGCATGAGGAAGTATTTCTAATTCATAATTTCGACATAGCAATATTGGAATAATCGATGCTCCCCACGTTAAAGCAACTGCAGCATTTCGTGGCCATCGCCGAAACGGGACAGGTGTCGCGTGCGGCGCTTCGTTGCCACGTATCGCAGTCGTCCATGACGGCCTCCCTGAAGAGCCTGGAGGAAGCGGTGGGCACGCAGTTGTTCACCCGGCACGCCAGCGGCGTGCGCCTTACCGAAGCCGGTACGCGTTTCCTGCGGCATGCCCAGCAGATCGACGACGCTGTGCTGGACGCGGTGGAAGCCGTCAGCGTGGCGCCGGTAGACATCGCGGGCACGGTGCGCCTGGGCGTGACCGAAACCATCACGGCCTATGTGCTGCCCGGCTTGCTGGAGTCCATCGAGAGAAAGTTTCCCCGGCTCCGGCTTGAGTTGCTGGAGCGGGAACGGCATGACATCGAGCTGGGCATCCTGCGTGGCGAGATCGATATTGCCCTGCTGCTGGTTTCGAACCTGCCCGGGCTCGACCATGTCACTTGCGAAACGCTGCTGCGCTCGCCAAGGCAGCTATGGGGCCATCCCGAGCATCCGCTGATGATGGCGGACCGCATCGGCCTGGCGGACGTGGCGCGGCATGACTACATCCTGCTCGACATGGACGAGCACATTGCCACGGTCGGCAAGTACTGGGGGCAATATGGGCTGGCACCCCAGGTCCGCTACCAGAGCTGCTCGATCGAGGCGGTCCGCAGCCTGGTGGCGGCCGGGCGCGGCGTTGCCATCCTGTCCGACCTGGTTTACCGGCCGTGGTCGCTCGAGGGGCAGCGCATCGTGCGGCGCGGGATTGCCGACAAGGTGCCGTCGATGGACGTGGGGCTGGTATGGAAGCGCGAGCCCGCCACCCCGGGCACCGTGGTGGCGCTGGCGGACTACCTGCGCAGCGCGCTCAAGGGCAGGCAGAGCGCGCGGATGTGAGCTGCGGGGCCGTGCCAGGGTCAGTGTCCAGCGCCGGGCTCCCGCGGCCGCAAGGCAGGACCGGGCTGGCTGCTCCCGGCCGGATCGCGGGCTTTGCGCAATATCCGTTGAAGCTCGTTTTCCCCAATGACCCCTTCGGTGCACGCGGGGCACTTGAGCACGGTCAGGAGGATGGACGCGCCCACTTCGGGCCCATCTATCTGCAGCGTTGTCGCTGACAAGTCAGATTTCCTGCAGCTTGGACATAGCATGGCGCGAGGGGATGATGAGGTGTCAGGGAGCAGGCGCGGCGCATCGCTTGCGCTCGCCAGGTTCTTGCTGGCGCGGCGGGCAGCGGGTATCGCCATAGGAGCAGAATACGCAGCAGTCCCCGGCCTTGGGTTTCAGCACGGCGTTGCAGTGCCCGCATGTGTAGGACCACAGGCACGCGTCGGTGGGCATGTTCTCGGCGCTCCGGTGTCCGCAATGTGGACAGGTGATGATCGCGTGCAGCAGGACTTTGCCCATCCCCTTCCCTTAAGGCCGGCTTGCACGTAGTCTAGGTGCGTACTCAGGTACGGAGTCAAGCGATGGAATCGGCACTGACGATCGGGCAGGTGGCCAAGGCGGCCAACGTGGGCGTGGAAACAGTGCGTTACTACCACAGGTGTGGCCTCTTGCCGGTACCCGAGCGAGCGCCTGGCGCCATCCGGCAATATCCACGTGAAAGCCTGCAAAGGCTGATCTTCATCCGCAGAGCACAGTCGCTTGGATTTACGCTGGATGAAATCCGTGCCTTGCTGCAACGCAATGACGGTAGCACGTGCGGGACCGCGCGTGCGCTGGCCGAGCGCAAGCTCCAGGCGGTGGAAGCGCGCCTGCGGGAGTTGCAGGCGCTGCGTACCGACCTGCACAGGTTGATCGGGCAATGCCACGCCAATGGCGGCACCGGCTCGTGCCCCTTGATTGACACATTGTGCGCGTCCAGTTAGCCGTCCAGCACGCCACGCGGCATCTATCTTCCATCGTTCTTGCACGGCGCCAGCATGACTGGGTACTTCCAGGAGACCCGGCCGCAGGAGCTGTTCCGGGGTTGCAGCCACTATTGCGAAATGGTGAGCAATCCAGACGACCCGCCGCGCATCATGCAGTCGGCCATGCGGGCTGCCCTGGGGCAGCGCGGAGTGGCGGTGCCTTGCCGCAGGCCATCGGCGCGCAGTCGTTGTTTCCACAGCGGCAGGTGGTGGCCATGTGCGGTGACGGYGGCTTCTCGATGCTGCTTGGCAACCTGCTCACGCTGCGCCAGCACAAGCTGCCGGTCAAGGCGGTGATCTTCAACAACGGCAACCTTGGCTTTGTCGCCATGGAAATGAAGGCATCGGGGTTCCTCGATACCTATACCGATATGGTGGATACCGACTTTGCCGCGATCGCGATGGCCGCCGGCATCGCGGGGATTCGCGTGGAGGATCCGGGGCTGGTCGGGCCGGCGTTGCAGGAAGCCTTCTCCCGGCCCGGGCCGGTGGTCGTCGACGTGAAGACCAACCGGCTGGAGCTGGCAATGCCGCCCACCATCACCACCAAGGAGGCCAAGGGCTTCAGCCTTTACCTGCTGCGGGCGATCATCGACGGGCGCGGCGCAGAGGTGGTGGACCTGGCCAGGACGAACCTGTGGCGATAACGCTGGTCCCTGAGGCCTGCAGCTAGTCGATCCGCGCGCCGCTCGCCTTGACGATCGGCCGCCAGGCCTGGTACTCGGCCGCCACGAACTTGCCGAACGCATCCGGTGTGTATTGCATCGGTTCCGCGCCTTGCATGGCGAACTTCTTGCGGATATCGGGGCTATTCACGGCGTTGGCCACGGCCTTGTTCAGCTTGGCGATCACATCGGGCGGCGTGCCCTTGGGGGCAAACAGGCCAAACCACGCGCCGGTTACCAGGTTCTTCACGCCGGCCTCGGCCATGGTCGGCGTCTCGGGCAGCGCTTCGGCGCGCTTGGCGCTGGTGACTGCCAGCGGGCGCAGTTGCCCCGCGCGGATATGGCTCATTACCGACGGGATGGTGGCGAACATGAACTGCACGCGCCCGGCCAGCAGGTCGTTCAGGGCATCGGCGCCCTTGTAGGGCACATGCACGGCGTTGGCGCCGGTGCGCTCGTTGAGCAGCGCGCCGGACAAATGCGCGGCGGTGCCAACACCCGTGGAAGCAAAGTTCAGCTTGCCGGGGTTTGCCTTGGCATAGGCCACCAACTGGGCGACGTCGCTGGCGGGCACGCTGGGATGCACCACCAGCACGTTAGGCACGTCGGCGATCGGCGCGACCGCGGCCAGCGCGGTTTGCGGGTTGACCTTGAGGTTGGGGTACAGCGTGGGATTGATGGCGACCGGGCCCACCGACGTGGCCAGCAGCGTATAGCCGTCCGGCGCGCTCTTGGCGACGAACTCCGTGCCGATGTTGCCGCCCGCCCCCGGCCGGTTCTCGACGATCACCGTCTGCCCCAGGCTCTGGCCGAGCTGGTTGCCGACTTCGCGGGCGAGGATATCGGTGGTGCCACCCGCGGAGAACGACACCACGATACGGATAGGTTTGCCGGGATAGGTTTCGGCATTGGCGCCGGTGCCGGCACCGGCGATGGCAAGCGAAAGCAGCGCGGCGGCGGCTAGCCGCTGTGGCAGGATCATGTCTCTCTCCACGAGAATAGAGGTGGTTTCGGCCCGCGCTACTTTGGCGCGTGCCACCAGGGACATGGTACGAAGCTGGTCTCGTCCAGCGTTGATCAAATAGAAACGCTGCTTTCTTTCATGATGATGGCGCGGGCCTTTAGCGCGCCGCCGCCTGGCTTAGCGCGAGCGCTGGAAATGCCGCTCCATTGTCGCGCACTGGCCCAGGTAGTCCAGCAGCTTGGCCGTCCCGGCCGGCAGCGATTGCCGGTCGCGCACGCAAACATAGAAGTTGCGCGTGGCCCACGCATCGGTCAGCGTCAGCAGGCTCAGCCCCATCATCGACAGGTAGTTCTTGGCGATGCCCTCCGGCACCACGGCAATGCCCAGCCCCTCGCGCACCATGCGGCAGCGCGCCTCGAAGTTCGACACCTGCGTCTTCACCGTCAGCGGCCGCGAGATGGTGCTGTTCGCCAGCTGCAGGAAGGCATCGAAGGTATGGCGCGGGAAATAGCCGAGGAAGTCGTAATCCAGCGCTTCTTCCAGTTGCAGCGAGCCCTTGGCTTCCAGCGGGTGGCCGCGCGGCACCACCAGTCCCACCCGGTCCGAGCGGTAGGGCAGGGAGAACACGCCGGGGCTGGGCGCTTCGGCATGATAGATGCCGATGTCGGCGTCGCCGTTGGAGACCATGCGCGGAATGTCGAAGCTGAACGATTCGATCAGGTCGATGCGGCTGTCGGGCGCGCTGTGCAGGAAGCCGCTGATGTCGGTGGGCAGGAACTGGAGGATGGTGGACCGGTTTGCCGCCAGGCGGATCTTGGCGATCCCGTCCATCGAATAGGTGATGAGCGCCTCTTCGGCCAGCTTGATGCTGCGCACGATGGCCCTGGCATGCTGGTAGAGCATGGCGCCGGCCGGCGTGGGCTCCACGCCGCGGCCGTGGCGCACCAGCAGCGCGGTGCCGACCTGGCGCTCCAGTTCGGAGATGCGTTTGCTGGCTGCCGAGGTGACGAGGTGTTGGCGTTCGGCTGCGCGGGAAAGGCTTTTTTCCTCGACGGCGGCGATGAGAACTTCCAGGGAGGCGATATCCATACGGGTGTCTGCGGCTAGGTGAGTCTATGTGCGTCTGTGTGCGTCTGTGTGCGTCTGTGTGCGTCTGTGTGCGTCTGTGTAGCGGCGGGCGTGGCGTACGAAGGCGCCAGGGACGGCCTGCCATGCTATGCAGGCTCGCCGCCAACGTCAAACCGGATTTTCCCGGGCGCGGCAGGTCGCTTGCCAAATGCGCCGGCAGCCGGGCTTGCGGGGCCCCGGCGCATGCCATTTCGCCACCGTGCTCGGGAGCCTTCACCAAATTTCAAAGCTCCCCGGCAGGCGATCCTTAACATCGGGGTCAAGGCGGCAGGCAATGCGCCATCAAGCCGCCTTTGAGACAAACAATGACGAGGAGCACTGCATGGTGATCGATGAACTGGCCGAATACGTCGGCGCGCAAGGGCGGCGCGCACTGTCGCCCGAGGTTCTCCATGATGGCAAGCGCGCCGTGATCGACTGGTTTTCCGCGCTGTTTCCCGGCACGCGCATGTCGCCGGGGACCAACCTCGTCGAGGCGCATCGCGACGAGCTGGGCGTGGGCGCGGCCACCGTGATCGGCCATGGCACGACGGCGTTTCCGGCCACGGCTGCGTGGATCAACGGCAGCGCATCGCATGCCGCCGAGTTCGACGATATCTTCCGGGACGCGGTCTACCATCCCGGCTGCCCGACCATCTCCGCCGCGCTGGCGCTGGCCGAAGCCCGGGATGCCACAGGCGAGGCCTTCCTGCGGGCGGTGGTGGCAGGCTACGAGGTATCCACCCGCATCGGCGCAGCAATCCAGCCCGCGCACTATCGCTATTTCCATACCACCGGCACCGTGGGCTGCTTCGGCAGCGCGGCGGCCAGCGCCTTGCTGCTGGCGCCGGGAGACGCACGCGTGGCCGCGGATGCGCTGGCGACTTCCGCCACCTTTGCCTCGGGTTTGCAGCAGGCCTTCCGCTCGGATGCGATGACCAAGGCGCTGCACGCCGGGCACGCCGCCATGGTGGGCGTGCAGGCGGCGCAGGGCGCGGCCGTGGGCGTCAATGGCGTGCACGACATCCTGGAAGGCGCAGCCGGCTTCGGCGCGGCGCTGTGTGGCAGCCCCGACTGGTCGAGCGTGGGGCAGGGGCTGGGCACCACCTACAACATCCTGAGCATCACGCAGAAGAACCACGGTTGCTGCGGCCATACCTTTGCCGCCATCGACGCGGCGATCGAACTGGTGCGCGAGCACGGCATCGATGGGGCCGATATCGAGGCGGTCACCGTGTGGGCATACCAAGCCACCATCGACGTGACCGGCAACGCCAATCCCGTTACCGCGTTCGAAGCGCGCTTCAGCCTGCCCTATGTGGTTTCGCATGGCATCCTGCGCGGGGCAGTGCGGCTCGATGCCTTCTCCGATGAGCGCCTGCGCGACCCGCAGATCCGGCAACTGATGAAGCGCGTCACCCTGCATGCGGACCCGGAACTGACGGCGGCATTCCCGCGCCAGCGCGCGGCGCGCGTTGAGATCCTGTGCAAGAGCGGCGCGCGCCATGCGCTGTTTGCCCCTTACCGCAAGGGCGATCCCGAATCCCCGCTGGACGACGCCACGCTAAACGACAAGTTCATGGAGCTGGCCGCGCCGGTGATCGGCAGCGGCACCGCCAAGGGCTTGCTGGCTGCCCTGTGGCAACTGGACACCGGCAGCGTACGCGGGCTGCGGCTCGCCGGCCTCGGCGCGGCGTGAAGCATGAACCCGATGACTGCAGAGACAACCATGGCTGAAATGGACCCACAAAGCGCCCCGGCAAAATCCGCCAGCCTGGCCAAGGCGCTGTTCTCGCCGGACACGGTGGCGTTGGTGGGCGCGTCCAGCGATATCACCAAGAACACCGCCCGGCCCATGCGCTTCATGCGCAAGCACGGCTACCGGGGCACCATCTACCCGATCAACGCCACGCGCGCCGAAGTGCTGGGCGAGAAGGCCTATCCCAGCCTGGCGGCCGTGCCGGGGCCGGTGGAGCATGCCTTTGTCATGGTGCCGGGCAAGCACGTGGAAGCCGCGCTGGAGCAATGCGCGGCCAAGGGCGTGCAGGTGGTGACGGTCTTCTCGGACGGCTTCGCCGAAGTGGGCGAGGCCGGCATGGCCGCGCAGCAGGCGCTGGTGCGCAAGGCCCAGGCGCTGGGCGTGCGCCTGATCGGGCCGAACAGCATCGGCGTGGTCAATGTGGCGTCCGGCGCGGTGCTGTCCGTCAATGCCGTGCTGGAGATGGACGAGCTGCACGCCGGCAGCATCAGCGTGATCTCGCAAAGCGGATCGATGCTGGGCGCGCTGCTGTCGCGAGGCGCCGCGCGCGGGCTGGGCTTTGCCAAGCTGGTGTCGGTCGGCAACGAGAGCGACATCGGCGTGGGCGAGCTGGTCGACCTGCTGGTGGACGATGACGCCACCAAGGTCATCCTGCTGTTCCTGGAGACGATCCGGGACGCCGCCGTGCTCGGGCCGGCGCTGCGCCGCGCGCGGCAGGCCGGCAAGCCGGTCATCGTTTACAAGCTCGGCCGCTCTGCGCAGGGCGAGGCGCTGGCCCAGTCCCACACCGGCGCACTGGCCGGCAACGACGCCGCCGTGGATGCCTTCCTGCGCAAGTACGGCGTGATGCGCGTGGAGATGCTCGAGACGCTGTTCGAAGCGGCGCCGCTGGCCCTGCGTTATGGCCAGTGGGTGCCCGCGCTCCAGCGCAATCCCCGCGTGGCGGTGGTGACCACCACGGGGGGCGGCGCGGCCACCGTGGTGGATCGGCTGGGCCTGTCTCAGATCGACGCCGTGGCGCCGCCGGATGCCTTCGTGGCGCACATGATCGGGCGCGGCGTGCGTATCCGCCAGACGCCCATCATCGACCTGACGCTGGCGGCGACCAGCGCGCAGTACAAGGACCTGGTCGAGCAACTGCTGCTGAGCGACTGGTGCGACGCCGTGCTGTGCGTGGCGGGCTCATCCGCACAGTTTCACCCGGAGCTTGCCGTACGGCCCATGGTGGAAGCCGCCGGGGCCGGGCACAAGCCGCTGATCGCGTTCCTCGCGCCGGAGGCTGGTGCGTCGCTGCAGGTGCTGCAGGCAGCGGGCATCCCGGCCTTTCGCACGCCGGAGGCCTGCGCGGACGCGCTGGCGCAGTTGTTCAAGGCCGCGCGGGCGCACCCCGAGGCTGACGAGGCCATCGCGCCGCTCAGCTGGCCGGCGGGCTTGCCTGTGGCGGGCAACCTTTCGGAGTACGAGGCGGCCGGCGCATTCGTGGCGCTGGGCGTGCCTGTCGCGCCCCTGGCGCTGATGCCGGTGGGCGAGTGCTGGCACAAGATTCCCTATCCGGTGGTGGCCAAGATCTGCTCGCGCGACATCCTGCACAAGACGGACGTGGGCGGCGTACGCGTCGGCGTGCGCGACACGGAGGAATTGCAGCGCGCCATGGCGGGGATCCTGGCGGATGTCGGCCGCGCCGTGCCGCAGGCCCGGCTCGACGGCATCCTGGTGCAGCGCATGGAGGACAAGTTGCTGGAGCTGATGCTCGGCTACCGGGACGATCCGCTGGTGGGGCCCATCGTCATCCTGAGCGCGGGCGGCATCGCGGCCGAGCTACGTCCGGACGTCAGCCTGCGCCCGGCGCCGGTGACGCGCGACGATGCCATGGAGATGATCGGCGAAGTGCGCAGCACCGCGCTGATCCGCGGCTTCCGCGGGCTGCCGCGCGGGGACGTCGGGGCACTCGCCGATGCCATCGTGCACTTTTCCCGGCTGTCGGCCTTTGAGGGCGTGCGCGTGCTGGAGGCGGAGATCAATCCGCTGTTCGTGCGCGCCGATGGCGTGGTCGGCGTGGACTGCGTGGTCCGGCTAGCTGAGCAAAGCTGAGCAAATCTGAACAAAACCGAACTGAACCGAACTGAACATAGCACTGGAGACAACCATCATGGATTTCAGACTGACCCAGGAGCAGGCCGAATTCGAACGCGCCGTGACGCGCTTTGCCGAGCGCGAGCTGCGCGCCGGCTCCGTCGCCCGCGCCCATACCGACGAGTACCCGTGGGGTGTGGCCCGCAAGATGGGCGAGCAGGGCCTGCTGGGCATCACCATTGCCGAGGCCGACGGTGGCCAGGGTGGCAGCCTGATGGACGCCATCATCGCCATCCAGGCTGTTGCCGCGGTCTGCCCGCGCAGTGCCGACGTCATCCAGGCTGGCAACTTTGGCGCCATTCGCGTGCTGGCGGAGTACGGCTCGCCGGCGCAGAAGGACAAATGGCTGCGCCGCTTGCTGGCCGGCGAGGCGTTGATCTCCGTCGGCATGACCGAGCCCGAGGCCGGCTCCGCCGTGACCGAGCTGCGCACCACGGCTACGCCCGACGGCGGCGATTTCCTGATCAACGGCACCAAGGTCTTCACCACCCACGGCCCGCACGCCGACGTGATCCTGGCCTATGTGCGCTTTGGCCCGGGCGTGGGCGGCATCGGTTCCGTGCTGATCGATACCAAGCTGCCGGGCGTGCGTATCGGGCAGCGCTCCAGGTTCATGTCCGGCGAGGAATGGGCGCAGATCTACTTCGAGGACGTGCGCATCCCGGCTTCCGACGTGCTGCTGGGCGAGGGGGGGTTCAAGAAACAGATCGCCGGCTTCAATGTCGAGCGCATGGGCAACACCGCGCGCTCGCTGGCGCTTGGACGCTATGCCTACCAGGTGGCGCGTGACTGGGCGATGCAGCGCAAGCAGTTCGGACGCCTGCTGTGCGAGTTCCAGGGCCTGCAATGGAAGTTCGCCGAGATGAAGATCAAGCTCGATGCCGGCCAGCTGCTGCTGTACAGGGCGGCTGCCAATGCGGACAGCGGCTTTCCCTCGGCGGAAGAAACCGCGATTGCCAAGGCGTTCTGCAACCAGGCGGGCTTCGACGTGGCCAACGAGTCCCTGCAGGTGATGGGCGGCATGGGCTACAGCCAGGAGGCGCTGGTGGAGTATTGCCTGCGCCGTTGCCGCGGCTGGATGATCGCCGGCGGCTCCATTGAAATACTCAAGAACCGCATCGCCGAAGCGGTGTTCGAGCGGACCTTCTCGCAGCGCCCGGAAAAGGCGGCCGCGCCGAAGGCAGCCTGATCCGCCAGCAGCGCAAGCTCGCCACGGGTGCGCTTTTGCGTACAACGGAAAGCGGGGCGCCGGCAAGCTTGCCGTCGCCCCAGTGCGTTGTGCGCAGCCAGCCATGCGACGCCAGTAGCACTCGGCGGCAAACTTGGCTAGAGTGGGAACCTCATACAGTTCGCGTCAAGCATGAGGATACCCATGGAAGCCCAGCGCCTGCAGTTCCCGGGAAGTGATGGTCAGCAACTCTCCGCGCGGCTGGATTTGCCAGTTGGCCCGGTTCGCACCTTTGCCTTGTTCGCCCATTGCTTCACTTGCGGCAAGGACGTGCTGGCGGCGACGCGTATCGCGCAGGCGCTGACGGCACACGGCATCGCCGTGCTGCGCTTTGATTTCACCGGCCTTGGCGGCAGCGGCGGTGATTTCGCCAATACCAATTTCTCGTCCAACGTGGCCGACCTGCTGGCGGCGGCGGACTATCTGCGCCAGCATCACCGGGCGCCGGCCTTGCTGATTGGCCACAGCCTGGGCGGCGCGGCGGTGCTCAGCGCCGCGCACGGCATCCCTGAAGCCAAGGCGGTCGTCACCATCGCCGCGCCGAGCGATCCGAGCCATGTGGTCGGCCTGTTCGGCGACCAGGCCGCGCGCATCGAGGCCGATGGAGAGGCCGAGGTCCGGCTCGCCGGCCGTGCGTTCAAGATCAAGCGGCAGTTCATCGAAGACGTGGCCGAGCAGAAGCTGCTCGATAGCGTAGCCAAGCTGCGCAAGGCGCTGCTGGTCATGCATGCGCCGCAGGACGACACCGTCGGCATCGATAACGCCACGCAGATCTTCATTGCCGCCAAGCATCCCAAGAGCTTCGTCTCGCTCGACCGTGCCGATCACCTGCTCACGCGCAAGGCCGATGCCGTTTACGTGGCCAACACCATCGCGGCATGGAGCCAGCGCTACCTCGACATCGATGCCCTGGATGTGCCGGCCGCGGTGGCCGAGGAAGGGCTGGTGCGGGTGGAGGAAAGCCATGCCGGCAGGTACCAGCAGCGCATCACCGCCGGGCCGCACCACCTGCTGGCCGACGAGCCGGTTTCGTTCGGCGGGCTCAACGGCGGGCCCGCGCCCTACGACCTGCTGCTGGCGGGCCTGGGCGCCTGCACCGCCATGACCATGCGCATGTATGCGGACCGCAAGGGCTGGCCGCTGGAACACGTGGCGGTCACGCTGCGCCACGAGAAGATCCACGCGACCGATTGCGCGGAGTGCTCCACCACCGAAGGCAAGATCGAGTGGATCGAGCGGGAGATCACCATGCGCGGCCCGCTGGACGAGGCGCAGCGCACGGCGCTGCTGGAGATCGCGGACAAGTGCCCAGTCCACCGGACCCTGCATTCGGAGGTGGTGGTGCGGACCCATCTGGCGGAGACTGCCGCCAGGTAGGCGCCGGCACGAACCGGAAGCGGTGGCCTGCGGCCTGCGGGCTGTCCCTTCCGTTTTTGCCTGGGCCTCCTCAGAGGAAGGTTGTCTCGATCCGCGATGCACCCTTGAGGAACAGCGTCACCGGCGTGCGCTCGCAGATCTGCGCGAGCCGCTCGCGCTCGGCCTCGCCCAGTTCCGCGCCGCTAAGCCGGACTTCGCGCCGGATGAAGCGTGCCTCGTCCTTGCCCTGGAAGACCGCCGTGACTTCCACATCGGCCACGGGCCATTGTTTTCTCTGCATATACATCTTCAGCGTGATGGCGGTGCAGGACACCAGACCGGACAGCACGAAGGCAAAGGGCGGCGGGCCCTGGTCCGTGCCGCCCAGCCCGGCGGACTCGTCACCGACCAGCGCGTGGCTGCCGGCCTGCAGGTGCACCAGGTAGTTGGCATCGACCGGGCCGATTCGGGCGGTGGCTTGGGAATTTGACATGGCATTTCCTGGGGTTGTTGGTGCAGATGGTTGTACGGATTGCGCGGATTGTGCGGGTTGTGCTCAATATTATGCGGGCGCGCGCCGCAGGGAAAGGCTCCTCTCGGCATATTTCCCGCTTGTCATCGGCATAGCGGCCCGGGCACCGTACCCGCCCGAAGTGCCCGGCGGCCGGGGCGCGCCTACACTGTAGCCATCGCTTCAAGATCGGGGGCACGCATGGAAGCATCGCAAGTCTTGCCGTTGCTGCTGCATTTCGACCAGCATCTCGGCCCTGCCATCGCGCAGTACGGCACCTTGGTCTACGGCATCCTGTTTGCCATCGTGTTCTGCGAGATCGGGCTGTTGCCGCTGTTCTTCCTGCCTGGCGACCCGCTGCTGTTCCTTTGTGGCGCGTTCTGCGCGTCGGGCGCGCTCAAGCTATGGATCCTGCTGCCGGTGCTGCTGGCCGCCGCGGTGGCCGGCAGCCTGCTGAACTACGCCATCGGCAAAGCCATCGGGTCTCGTGTGCTCACCGGCGGCTACCGCTGGATCAACCGCGACGCGCTGCGCAGGACACATGACTTCTACCAGCGCCACGGCAGCCTGACTTTGCTGCTGTCCCCCTTCGTCGCCGTGGTGCGCACCTTTGCCCCCTTCGTCGCGGGCGTGTCCGCCATGTCCGCGACGCGCTTCACGCTGGCCGCGAGTGCTGGCGCCACGGTGTGGGTGGTGTCGCTGCTGGTTGGCGGTTTTCTCTTCGGCAATGTGCCGCTGGTGCGCGACCACATGAGCGCCATCGTCCTGCTTGGGCTTGCGCTCGGGCTGGGCTCGCTGGTGGTGGCGAGTGCGTGGCGGGCGGTGAGGGGGAGGCATGGGGCGCGGGGGTGAGTCGTTTGCGGTTGCGACGGCGCGCAAGCATGGACATTGAACGTCTCGGGCCGCCCGGCTTCCAGTGACGGATCGATAACATAAAAAATACCCAAATTTTATGCTAAATTGTGTGCTTTATTACGGCTAATAAACGGACTGCAAGCCTGTCCATGCAGTCCGATTGCAACTCGCTACACAGGCCAAGCCAAAGATATGACTGTCACACGCGCCATCTACGCTACCGCGACCGTAAGCATCACGGACCTTCGCCGCAACCCCGGTGCCATCATTGAGGAGGCCGGGAACGAGCCCGTAGCAGTCCTCAATCACAATCGCCCGGCCGCATACCTGGTTCCCGCCCAGGCTTTCGAAGCACTCATGGACAGGCTCGAGGACATCGAGCTTGCGGAAATCGTTCGGCAGCGTCGCGGCGGGAAGGCCGTAAAGGTGTCGCTGGATGAGTTATGAGCTTGCCTTTCACGAAGACGCCTTGAAGGAATGGAAGAAGCTCGATGCGTCGATCAAGGATCAGTTTCGAAAGCAGCTCGAGAAACGTCTGGCCGAACCCCGGGTGCAGTCTGCCAAGCTCAGCGGCAAGGACATGAAGGACGTGTACAAGATCAAGCTGCGCGATGCCGGGTACCGACTGGTGTACGAGGTGAACGATCGTACCGTCACTGTGCTGGTGCTCGCTGTTGGACGATGGGACAAGAGTGAGGCTTATCGCCGGGCTGGTGTGAGGCGATAGCGGTCACCTTGTTTTGCCCCGGCCTATGGTTCGCCGTCCCCATCTTGCGTAGCAACTGCATCATCCTGCCGGCTCGTGCTCCACAAGATGCACACCAGCAACAACACCTGCACCACCAGGCGGATACCCAGTGGGCTCGGCGGAATCTTCGGGAACAGCTCGGGGTGCTGCCACATGTAGACATTGGCCGGCGTGACCGCAAGCGTCAGCAGCGCCTGGCAGTATCCCGCCGCTCGCCGGGTGGGCCGCCACAGCACCCCCAGCGCGCCCAGCAGCCTCTGCGGTCCGCCGGCCCGCCGGCCCGGCAGAGAGGTCGGCTCAAGGCCACTTGGTGCAGGCGGCTGGCCATGCGCGCCTCCCAATTCGAGATTGCTCTCCAACCTTCATCGTTTTGTCATCCGCGCCACCCAGAATGCGCTCACTGTTGATGCAAGGAGTGTGGGATGACGCATGCGATTGAAGTGCGCGGCCTGTCCAAGTCGTTCCAGGCGGGACGCAAGGCGCTGGATAACGTGAGCCTTGCCGTAGCCCCTGGTGAAATGGTGGCGCTGCTGGGTGCCTCGGGCTCGGGCAAGTCCACGTTGCTGCGCCACGTGGCGGGGTTTATCGCTGCCGATGCGGGCGGCGCCGGCGAGGTGCTGGTCAATGGCCGGGGCATCCAGCAAGGCGGCCGGCTGGCGCGCGATGTGCGCGCGGCAAGGGCAGAAATTGGTTTTGTATTCCAGCAGTTCAACCTGGTGGGCCGCCTGCCGGTGATCACGAACGTGTTGACCGGCATGCTGCCGCGCGTGCCGCTGTGGCGCAGCCTGACCCGCTTCTTCCATGTCGGTGAGATCGACGCAGGGCTCGAAGCACTTGCCCAGGTTGGTATAGACGACTATGCCTTTAGGCGGGCCTCCACCTTGTCGGGCGGCCAGCAGCAGCGCGCGGCCATTGCCCGCACGCTGGTGCAAAACGCGCGGGTGATCCTGGCTGACGAGCCGATCGCTTCGCTAGATCCCGAATCCGCGCGGCGCGTGATGGAGTTGCTGGCGCAGATCAACCGAGCGCGCCGCGTGGCGGTGGTGGTGTCGCTGCACCAGGTGGATGTGGCGATGCGCTATTGCCCGCGTGTGGTCGCGCTGCGCCACGGCAAAGTGGTCTACGACGGCCTGTCCGCGGCGCTGACCCCGGCCATGCTGCGCGAGCTGTATGGCACGGAGGCCGCCGAGCTGCTGCCCGACGGCGCGGGGCTGGAGGTTGCCGCGCCCGCCATGCTGCACGGCGGCCTGGCGGCGGCCTGACTGACCCTGGATTTCTTCGCAATGTTTCCCGCAAGCACCCCCAACAAGGCTTTTCCTCGGAGTTCCCTCATGCTGCGCAGAACCCTTTTCGCCCTGATCGTCACGAGCGCCGCTGGCGCGCTCTCGTTGCCCGCCTTTGCCCAGGAAGGCAAGGTCCTCAATATGGGCTTCATCTCGACGGAAACCTCGTCCAACCTGAAGTCCGCCTGGCAGCCGGTGATCGATGACCTGGGCAAGCAGCTGGGCGTGCAGGTCAAGCCGTTCTTCGCCTCCGACTACGCTGGCATCATCGAAGCCATGCGCTTCAACAAGGTGCAGATTGCCTGGTTCGGCAACAAGTCCGCCATCGAAGCGGTGGACCGCGCCAACGGCGAGGTGTTCGCCTCGGTGATCGACAAGGACGGCAACCCCGGCTACTGGTCGCTCCTGATCGTCAACAAGGACAGCAACCTCAAGACGCTGGACGATGTGCTCAAGCAAGGCAAGTCGCTGAGCTACGGCGCGGGCGATCCGAACTCCACCTCGGGCACCGCCGTGCCGGGCCACTACCTGTGGGGCGCCCACAAGATCGAGCCGAAGACCTTCTTCAAGACGGTGCGCGTGAGCAACCACGAAACCAACCTGCTGTCSGTGCTGAACAAGCAGGTSGACGTGGCGGTCAACAACACCGAGAACATGGAGCGCTACCGCATCAACACCGGAAAAAACGCCTATGACCAGGTGCGCGTGCTGTGGAAGTCGCCGCTGATCCCGGCGGATCCGCTGGTCTACCGCAAGGACCTGCCGGCCGATGTCAAGGCCAAGGTACAGACCTTCTTCGTGAACTATGGCAAGGGTGCCGACGCCGCGCGCGAGAAAGAGAACCTTGCCAAGCTGACCTACCAGGGTTTCCGTGCGTCCAACGACAAGCAGCTGGTGCCGATCCGCCAGATCGAGCTGGCCCGCGAGAAGACCAAGATCGAGTCCGACACCACGATGGCCGCGCCGGACAAGGAAAAGCGCCTTGCCGACCTGAGCAGCAAGCTGGCTGAGCTCGACAAGATCGCCGCCAGCGCGCAGTAACGCGCCCATCGTCGGCCCGCCCCAAAGCCGGGGCGGGCCGCACACCGCCGCCTCATCTTCGCTTTCGCCCAAGTATTCATGCATCCTCCCGCCAACCCCACCATGATCCCAGCCACTCCGCCTCGTGCCGTTCGTCCGCCGCGTGCCAGCCTGCCTGTCATGTTCGTCTGGGCGGTGGTGCTCGCCTTGCTGGTCATGTCGTGGCAGGGCGCCGACATGCGTCCGCTCGACCTGTGGAGGGACTCGGGCAACATGGCGAAATTCGCTGCTGACTTCTTTCCGCCCAGCTTCCGTGACTGGCGCATCTACCTGGACGAGATGCTGGTGACCGTGCAGATCGCAATCTGGGGTACCTTCCTGTCCATCGTGTTTGCCGTGCCGCTAGGCCTGGCGTGTTCCGCCAACATCGTGCCGGCCTGGGTCTACCAGCCGATGCGCCGCGTGATGGATGCCTGCCGCGCCATCAATGAGATGGTGTTCGCCATGCTGTTTATCGTGGCGGTGGGGCTGGGCCCCTTCGCCGGCGTGCTCGCGCTGTGGGTGCACACCACCGGCGTGCTCGCCAAGCTGTTCTCGGAAGCCGTGGAGGCCATCGACCCGCGCCCCGTGGAAGGCGTGCGCGCCACCGGCGCCAACGCACTCGAAGAGGTGGTCTATGGCGTGATCCCGCAGGTGCTGCCGCTGTGGATCTCCTATGCGCTGTACCGCTTCGAATCCAATGTGCGCTCGGCCACGGTGCTTGGCATCGTCGGCGCGGGCGGCATCGGCACCGTGCTGTGGGAGATCATCCGCAGCTTCCAGTATGCCGAGACCTGCGCGGTGATCATCATCATCGTTGGCTTTGTCACGCTTATCGATTTGTTGTCCGCCCGGATCCGCAAGGCGCTGGTTTGACAGCGGTCCCAAGCCGCCTCAAGCCACCTCAATCTGCCTCACGACATCAGCCCGCACACACAAATCATCATGACCATCCTCAGGCGCATCGAAATCCTCTTCTCCGGCCACGGCACCGCCTTCTACGGCGGCGAGGCCATCACCCAGACCGAGCATGCGCTGCAGTGCGCGCAACTAGCCGAGCAGGCCGGCGACCCCGAGCCGCTGATCGTCGCCAGCCTGCTGCACGACCTTGGCCACCTCGTGATGTCCGAGGACAGCACCACCGATATGCGCCACCAGGAAGTCGGCGCCGACCTGCTGGCGGTCGGGTTTGGGCCGGAGGTGACCGAGCCGGTGCGCATGCATGTGGCCGCCAAGCGCTACCTGTGCGCTACCGTGCCGGGCTACCAGGCGATCCTGTCGCCAGCCTCGCAACACAGCCTGGCACTGCAGGGCGGCCCCTTTGACGCGGCCCAGGCGGAGGCTTTCGTCGCCCATCCCCACGGGCCGGCAGCCGTGCGCCTGCGCCGCTACGACGACCTGGCCAAGGTCGTCGGCCTTGCCACGCCGCCGCTGGAGTACTACCTGCCGATGGTAGCGCGCTGCCTGCGGCGTGCTCCCTGACCCGCATCGCACCTCTGCAACCTCACTCGAAACCGATATCCGCATGGACCTGCCAGATGCACGCCGCACCGGCGGCGGCCCGACCCTGCACGAAGTGACCGGCACCGATGCCGAACTGCTGCAGGTTGCCGCCTTGCTCTCCGAAATGGACAACGAGACGCCGCTGCCGTTGCAGCGCATGCGTGCACTGTTCGCCCAGCTCAAGGCGATGCCGCACTATCGCTGCTACCTCATGCGCAGCGCCGCCGGCGAAGCGCTCGGCACGTTTTGCCTGCTGGTGTTCCCGGTGCTGGCGCACGACGGCCGCAGCGAGGCCATCGTGGAAAGCGTGGTGGTGACCCACGCCGCGCGCGGCACCGGTGTCGGCACGGCCATGATGCACGCCGCCATGCGGCTGGCCGAAGAGGCAGGCGCCTCCAAGCTGGCGCTATCGTCCAGCGCGCGCCGGCTGCAGGCGCATCAGTTTTACCGGCGGCTTGGGTTTACGGAGCATGGGACCAGTTTCAGCATCGGGCTGCCGGTGGCGGCTGTGCACCTCTGATTGGAGCGCTATCCCATCCGCTTGCCCCCGCTCCGCCTGACCGTCTCCCGCCCGGCCACGGGCACCCTCTCCACCAGCGCCTCGATACGTTCGCGAAAACGTTGCGTGACAGCGGTTTCGGCCAGCGCGTGATACGCCAGCCGGAGCGCGAGGCAACGTTGCCGGCCGCGTTGCTGGGCACGCATACCGACCAGGTGCTGCATGATGCCGGCGTGGTGGCGGGCCCGGAACAGGACCCTACGGCTGGTGTTGGTTCTGTTGCTGTTGCTGGTGGTGGCGCGTGCGCTCGTGCGTGAGCCGCATCAGCGCGCTTGCCGCATCCTCCAGCGCGCCGCTGTTGTCGATCACCGTCAGCCGGCACCCTGCCGGCACGGCGAACGGCTCGCCCGCGCGCTGCAGGCGCCGCACGATGGCTTGCTCGTCCTCGCGGCCGCGCAGCCGCAGGCGCTCTCCCAGCACGTGCAGGCGCACGCTGATCTGCACGGCGTGCAGGGCCGGATAGCGCGCGTGGGCGGCGGCCAGGTGCTCGCGTGATCCGTTCACGACCACGCACAGGCCTTGGGCCAGCCAGTCGTCGAGCTCGGTCCCGATGCCGTAGCACAAGCCGTGGCTGCGCCAGTGCAGCGCAAAGCCGCCTTGCGCCACGCGGTGCTCGAACGCTGCGGGGGTGATCGCCACGCTGTCTTCATCGGCACTGCTGGCGCGGGTGATGCAGCGTTGCGCCACGCGTACGCCGGCATCGTCCTGCAACTTGTCGCGCATCACGCGCAGCAGCGAGTCCTTGCCGCTGCCGGAGGGGCCCATCAGGTAAACCAGGCCGCTGCCGTCCGGGGCTTCGGCACCGGGCGCGGCGATGTCGGCCCGTGCCGCGGTGTGCATGGCCTTGGCGCTCATGCCGTGGCTTCCAGCAGAGCCGCCCCGGCGGCATCGGTGGTGCTGCCGTCAAAGCCATAGTGGCGGGCGGCCAGGAAGGGCGCATCCGGCGTGCTTTGCACGAACAGGCTGACGTCGCTTACCGTCATCGGCTGCTGCAGCAGCGGGCCGCTCGCGGCTTGCAGCATGGCGATGGCGCTGTCCTGCTCGAATTCGTCGAGCAGCCCCGTGAGCGTGATGTGGAAGATGAACGTCTCGAACGCGTAGGGGTAGCCCCAGGCATCCAGCATGCGCCGGGCTGGCTCGCTCAGTTCCCCCGGCTTGCGGCGTGCCAGTTCGGCAGGGGTGGGCGGCGCGCGGAAGCTGTCGAACTCGCGCACCGCTGCGTCCGCCAGCGCGTGCATGCGCGCATTGGCGCTGGCGTCGCCACCGAGGCACCAGGCCAGGAAGCCCCGCAGGTTTTGCAGTGCTAGCGGTACCGCGAAGGGCTGGCGGTCCAGCGCGAAGGCGCGCATGGCGGCGTCCAGCCCGGCAGGCGTCTGGCCGTCCGCCAGCCGGAACGGGGCCTTGAGCGTGGCATGCAGGCCATAGTAGGCCGGTGCCTCAGTCCAGCGGGCAATCTGGGCAATGCGGTGGGCATCGTGCGCAGCGGGACGCGCGATTGCCTCGCCTGTCTCGGCGCTGCGGCCCAGCCATTGCTCGCCCACCATCCGAAAGGGCGCGGCGGGATTGAGGTAGATGGCGTAGCGGTAGGCCTGCGGCAATGGATTGTTCGACATCGGGTTCGGCGTCCTGGGCGTCCTGGGCATTATGGGCGTGACGGTCAGGCCGCGCGCCGCGCGCCGCTGGCCTGCACCAGCGGGAAGGCACGCGTGGCGTGGTGCAGCACACCGCCGACAATGGCGGCGCAGACCTGGGGCAGGGCGGGATCGCGGTCGTCGACGATGATGGCG
The DNA here is from genome assembly GCF_052113425.1 of Cupriavidus sp. YAF13. Classification (NCBI taxonomy): domain Bacteria; kingdom Pseudomonadati; phylum Pseudomonadota; class Betaproteobacteria; order Burkholderiales; family Burkholderiaceae; genus Cupriavidus; species Cupriavidus sp. YAF13. The sequence continues at coordinate 88,553 of NZ_JBFRDD010000017.1, read as the reverse complement.
TCGGCGCGCAGGCCGGGGCTGAGCGCGCCGCGGTCGTTCATGCCGGCGGCGCGCGCCGGGTTGCGCGAGACCAGGTCCCAGGCGGCCGGCAACGGCAGCACGCCGAGCTGCGCCACGCGGAACGCGGCTTGCAGGGGCGCCGGGTAGTAGTAGTCGGAGGCCAGCACGTTGCACAGCCCGGCGGCGATCATCTCGGTGGCGTCCGGGGCGCCGGTGTGGCTGCCGCCGCGGATCACGTTGGGCGCGCCGAATACGGCGTGGTTGCGCAGCGCGTGGGCGGCGCGGGCCACATCCACGGTGAGCGGGAATTCCGCCACGGTGCAGCCTTGCTGGTGGTAGCGCTGGCGGGTGGCGGCGTCGCCGTCGTCGTGCGAGGCGACTTGCAGGCCGGCGGCGCGGGCAGCGGCAATCAGCCGGGCCACGCCGTCGGGCACCTTGCTTGCCTGCGAGGCCGCTTGCTCCAGGCGCTGGCGGAAGATGACCGGGTCGCACTCCGCGCGGTCCGCGTACTGCGCCAGCTTGCGCGCGTCGTGCAGGCGGGTGGCCATCAGCGGCAGGTGGTCGTTGATGGCCAGGAAGCGCACCTTGCCGCTATCGATCCAGGCCAGCGCGGTTTCCAGCCCGGCCAGGTGATGTGCCTCGAAGCGCAGGTGCACATGGTGTTGCGCGCCAAGGGTGCCGCGCATGCGCTCCAGGCCGTCGAACATGCGCTGGGCGTAAGCCTCGCCGCGCAGGCCGCCTTCCCACGACAGCGTCACGCCGTGCAGCTCGGTGGTGATGCCATGCGCGAGCAACTGGCGGTCCACGTCGAACAGCGCGCTGGTGTACGGAAAGCTCACGCCAGGGCGCGGCATCACGGCGCGCTCGAAGGCGTCGCCGTGAATGTCCACGATGCCGGGCAGCACCAGCAGGTCGCCCGCATCGAGGGCAGGCCCTGCCGTGCTGGCCGGCCCGGCCAGGCAACCGTCGCGGAATGCGAAGGCGGCCGGCGCAATGCCGTTGGCGGTGAGAACGCGGCGGCCGCTCAGGCCGGCAAGGGTGGGGTGAGGTGCGTGATTGGTATCCATGCTGGCGACCTTAGCGCGGGCAGATGACAAACAGATGTCTAGACCAATTTGGTCGGTGGGGCGTGCGTTCCAAACGGCCGGCGATTGCGCATTTTAGTCCGGGTCGGCTACGGTCAGCTGGACCCAGTCGCCGGCAAAGCGCACCACGCTGTATTGCAGCGGCACGCCGTCCAGGTCGACGTTGAGCGCCTCCACCTGCAGGATCGGCCGCGTCTTGGGCTGGTTGAGCTGACGGGCCACCGGCGCTGTCGGCATGGCGGCGGTGATGCGCGACCACTTGCGCGTGTAATCGGTAATGCCGTAATGGGCGAACGCCTTGGAGATCGACAGGCGCGCACGCAGCTCGGCGTCCATGCCGGGGAAGCGCGCGGCATCGAAATAATGCTCGGCCACGTCGATGGTGCGGGCTTCAGCCTTGCCCAGCATCTGCACGCGCAGGATGGGCGCACTGCGCGCCAGGCCCAGGTGCTTGGCGATCTCGGGGGCGCGCAGCGTTTGCGACTCCAGCACCTCGATGTGGCCACGCATGCCCTGGCTGGCCAGGTTCTGCGAAAAACGCGTGCGCCGCCCGATGGCGTAGTCGATCGCGTGTTCCTGCACGAAGGTGCCCCGGCCTTGCTCGATGCGCACCAGCCCGTTTTGCTCCAGCTCGCCCATGGCGCGGCGGATGGTATGGCGGTTGACGGCGAAACGCGTGGCCAGCTCTGGCTCGGGCGGCAGGCGCTCGCCCGGGACATAGAGCTTGTTGCGGATGTCGAGCGCCAGGGCCTCGCCGATCTGGCGCCATACCGCTACTCCCGAGCCCCGCTCGACTTCCTGTTCCACCATCGTGTCCTGCCTTTTCGTCATCCTGCGTTAATCATTTGCGTGCTTCAATAGGATGCGATTGTGCCTCAACCTGGCCATGCCGTGCACGGGGCCCGAAGTGGGCCGAAGCGGGCCGAAGCGCCTTGCCGGGCGTCATGAAAGCTTCATCTGGCTGTGTTGTAGTTCGGCCATGGATGGTATTCTACATCTAAACGTATAGACGTATAGGGGATGTGAAATGGATCGAACCGATACCGACGCGGGCACGCAACCAGGGGCGGCGGCCCAGCAGCAAGCGGCCCGAGCGGCCTGGCTGCGCGTGCTGGCTCTGGCCGCTCCGGATGCCCTGGCGCAGGCCGTGGGCCGCCTCGGCGCGCTGCCGGCCTACCGCTTGCTGCGCAAGCCGGAGAGCGGCATGGCCATGGTGCGGGGGCGCGCCGGTGGCACGGGGGCGCAGTTCAACCTCGGCGAGGTCAGCGTGACGCGCTGCGCGGTGACGCTGGAGCCGGGCGTGGTCGGGGTGGGTTACGTGCAAGGCCGTACACACGCCCATGCGGAGCAGATCGCCGTGCTGGATGCGTTGCTGCAGTTGCCCGATTGGCATGCGCGCGTGCAGGCCGAAGTGGTCACGCCGCTGGCCCAGGCGCGTACGGCGCAAGGCGAACACAAGTCCGCCGTGGCGGCGCAGACAAAGGTGGAGTTTTTTACCATGGTGCGTGGAGAGGACTGAGATGCCAGGCCAAACGATTGCCGCCCAGACGGCTGGATACGACAACGTGCCCCCGGGGCGGCACGGCGCGCTTGCGCCGATGCTGCTGCCTGGCTTCGACGATGCGGTGCAATCGGCGCAGCGGACCTTCCGCGCCGCGCTGGATGCCATGTCCCACCCGGGCAGCGTCGGCGAGCTGGCCGAGCCGTGCGGCGTACCACAGGGCCTGTCCCCGGCCTTGAGCGCGCTGCTGCTCGCGCTGGTCGACAGCGATACGCCGGTGTGGCTGCCGCCCGGGACGCCCGAAGGCGTGCGCGCCTTCCTGCGCTTCCATTGCGGCTGCCCGCTGGTGGCGGAACCAGGGCAGGCGGCCTTCGTGACGGTGCCGGCCGGTTACGCCGCGCCCGATCTGGCCGCATGCGCCTTGGGCGATCCGGCGTACCCGGACCGCTCCGCCACGTTGTTGATCGAGGTGGGTTCGCTGAACGGCGGCCCCGAGGTCACGCTGCGCGGCCCGGGCATCGAGACCCACGCCACGCTGGCCGTGCAAGGCTTGCCGGCCGATTTCTGGACCCAGTGGCAGGCAAACCATGCGCGCTTCCCGCTCGGCGTGGACGTGCTGCTGACCAGTGGCAGCGCCCTGAGCGCGCTGCCGCGCACCACCCAAGCGGAGGCTTGACATGTACGTTGCCGTCAAAGGGGGCGAACGCGCCATCCTCAACTCGTACCGCATGCTGGACGACTACCGCCGTGGCGACCGCCGCGTGCCGGAGCTGACACTGGCGCAGGTGCGCGAGCAGATGCCGCTGGCCGTGTCGCGCGTGATGGCCGAAGGCTCGCTGTACGACCCGCACCTGGCCGCGCTGGCCATCAAGCAGGCCGCGGGCGACCTGATCGAAGCCGTGTTCCTGCTGCGCGCCTATCGCACTACATTGCCGCGCTTTGGCTATTCGGTGGCGCTCGATACCGGCGCCATGCGCCTGCAGCGCCGGATCTCGTCCACCTTCAAGGACGTGCCGGGCGGGCAGGTGCTGGGGCCGACCTACGATTACACCCAGCGCCTGCTCGACTTCACGCTGGAAGCCGAGCGCGACAATGCGCCGCTGCCGGCTGCGCAAACCACGCTGGATGCGCGCATGCCACGCGTGACGGACCTGCTGCGCCAGGAATCGCTGATCGAGCCGGAGACCGTGCCCGAGCACGACCCCGCGCCGCCCGACCTCACGCGCGAGCCGCTGGAGCTGCCTGCGGCCCGTCCGGCGCGCTTGCAGAACCTGGCCCGCGCCGATGAGGGCTTCCTACTGTCGATGGGCTACTCCACCCAGCGCGGCTACGGCAACTCGCACCCGTTCGCGGCAGAGATCCGCTACGGCGAGGTGGAAGTGGAGCTGTTCGTGGAGGAACTGGGCATTGCCGTGACCATCGGCGAGATCGAGGTCACCGAATGCCAGATGGTGAGCCAGTTCGCCGGCAACGCGCAGGAAGGGCCGAGCTTTACGCGCGGCTACGGCCTGGTGTTCGGCTATGGCGAGCGCAAGGCTATGTCGATGGCGCTGGCCGACCGCGCCATGCGCGCCGCCGAACTGGGCGAASGCGCCGAYKCGCCCGCCAACGACSWSGAGTTCRTGCTSTAYCACAGCGACAACGTSGAGGCCTCKGGCTTTGTKCAGCACTTGAAGCTGCCGCAYTACGTGGATTTCCAGACCAATCTCGACCTGCTGCGCCGCCTGCGCGCCGAGCGCGGGCAGGGCGTGCCGTCTCCGGCGCCGACGCCGCCCGGGCAGGACGCTGCCGRCATCTCCCAAGTGCTGGCGCAGGAGGCCATCGCATCATGACCGACACCAATGCCAACGCCACCGTGCGCGACGAACACTACAACTTCGGCTACCTGGACGAATCCACCAAGCGCATGCTGCGCCGTGCGCTGCTCAAGGCGGTAGCGATCCCCGGCTACCAGGTGCCCTTCGGCAGCCGCGAGATGCCGCTGCCCTATGGCTGGGGCACCGGCGGCATCCAGGTCACCGCCTCCATCATCGGCAGCGACGACGTGCTCAAGGTGATCGACCAGGGCTCGGACGACACCACCAACGCCATCAATATCCGCCGCTTCTTCGGCCGCGTGACTGGCGTGCAGACCACCGAGCGCACCGCGCAAGCCACGATCGTGCAGACCCGCCACCGGATTCCGGAAACGCCGCTGGCCCAGGGGCAGATCATGGTGTTCCAGGTGCCCATCCCGGAGCCGCTGCGCTGGCTGGAACCGAGCGAGACCGAGACCCGCACCATGCACGCGCTGGCGGAATACGGCGCAATGCATGTCAAGCTGTACGAGGACATCGCCCGCCATGGGCGCATTGCCACCACCTACGACTACCCGGTGATGGTCAACCAGCGCTACATGATGCGGCCGTCGCCCATCCCCAAGTTCGACAACCCGAAGCTGGACTACAGCCCGGCGCTGATGCTGTTCGGCGCGGGGCGTGAGAAGCGGGTCTATGCGGTGCCGCCCTTTACCAGCGTGAAGAGCCTGGACTTCGACGACCATCCGTTCGCGGTGGAGACGTGGGATGGCTGCTGCGAGCTATGTGGCTCCACCGACAGCTATCTCGATGAAATCATCACCGACGACGCGGGCGGGCGCATGTTCGTCTGCTCCGATACCGAGTACTGCGCCACGCGCCAGGAGCAGGGTGAGACCGGGCCGAACGGCACGGCCGCCAACGCACGCAAGGAGGCAGCATGAGCCGCACCGATCCGCACCAGCCGCTGTTGTCCGTGCGCGGCCTGACCCGCACCTGGGACGGCGTGCATGGCTGCCACGATGTCAGCTTCGATCTGTTTCCCGGCGAAGTGCTGTGCGTGGTGGGCGAGTCCGGCTCGGGCAAGAGCACCTTGCTGCAGGCGGTGTCCTGGCAGGCCGCGCCTGAATCCGGCAGCGTTTGCTACGACACCCGCGAGCAAGGGCTGGTTGACCTTGCCACGCTGTCCGACGCCCGGCTGCGCCTGCTGGCGCGCACCGACTGGGGTTTCGTGCGCCAGAACGCGCGCGATGGCCTGCGCATGCGGGTGAGCGCAGGCGCCAATATCGCCGAGCGCCTGATGGCGGTAGGCGGGCGCCACTATGGGGAGCTGCGCGACGTGGCCGGCACCTGGATGGAAAAGATGGAGCTCGACCTGGGCCGCCTGGACGATGCGCCGACCAGCTTCTCCGGCGGCATGCAGCAGCGCTTGCAGATCGCCCGCAACCTGGTGACGCATCCGCGCCTGGTGTTCATGGACGAGCCCACCGCCTCGCTCGACGTCTCCGTGCAGGCCCGCCTGCTCGACCTGCTGCGCCGGCTGGTGGCGGACCTTGGCCTTGCCGCCATCATCGTCACCCACGACCTCGCCGTGGCGCGCCTGCTGGCGCACCGCACGCTGGTGATGCAAGGCGGGCGCGTGGTGGAAAGCGGCCTGACCGACCAGATCCTCGACGATCCGCACCACCCGTACACCCAGTTGCTGGTGTCTTCCATTCTGCAGGGCTGATCATGACGCACGACGCCTACCACCATCCAAGCATGGCCGCCGACGCCCAGCGCATCCAGGTGCGCGGCCTCGGCAAGACCTTCATCCTGCACAACCAGGGCGGCACGCGCCTGCCCGTGCTGCAGGCCATCGATTTCGATGCCGCCGCCGGCGAATGCCTGGTGCTGGCCGGCAGTTCCGGCGCGGGCAAGAGCACGCTGCTGCGGTGTCTGTACGGCAACTACCTGGCCACCGAAGGCAGCATCCGCATCCGTGACAACGATGCGTGGGTGGAGCTGACCCGCGCGCCGGAGCAACGCATCCTGCAATTGCGGCGCGAGGTGATCGGCTATGTCAGCCAGTTCCTTCATGTGATCCCGCGCGTGAGCACGCTTGATGTGGTGGCCGAGCCGCTGCAGCAGCGCGGCGCCAGTGCCGGCGAAGCGCGCGAGCGTGCCGCGGTGCTGCTGGCGCGGCTGCAGGTGCCGGGCCGGCTGTGGAGCCTGCCGCCCGCGACCTTCTCGGGCGGCGAGCAGCAGCGCGTGAACATCGCGCGCGGGCTGATCGGCGGCCATCCGGTGCTGTTGCTCGACGAACCGACCGCCTCGCTCGACGCGGATAACCGCGCGGTGGTGGTGGCGCTGATCCGCGAAGCGCTGGCCGAGGGCCGGTGCCTGGTCGGCATCTTCCACGATGAAGCCGTGCGCGAGGCGGTGGCCACCAGGCAGCTGCCATTGCACTCGCCGGCTGTCACGCAGGCCGCGCCGGCCGGCAAGCTTGCGGCTGTCGCCGGCTGAGCCGTTCATCCTGATCGTATTCATTCGCTCCCAAGCGCTCCCACTCGTTCCCCATCGTTCCCACTCGTTCCCGGAACCGACCATGCTTCCTGCTTACCTGACTCATGCACGAATCGTCCTGCCCGATGGCGTGCTAGCCGACAGCGCCTTGCTGATCGACAACGGCCATATCGCGGCCATCGAGCCCGATGCCGCCGCCGTGCCGCGTGCCGCCCAGGTGATCGACTTGCGTGGCCAGACGCTGCTGCCCGGCCTGGTCGACCTGCATTGCGACGCGATCGAGAAAGAAGCCGAGCCGCGCTCGCGGGTGATGTTCCCGCTGGATTTCGCCGTGGCGCAGATCGATCGCCGCAACGCCGCCGCGGGCATCACCACGCCTTACCACGCGGTATCGTTCGCCGGTAACTCGTTCGGCGTGCGCAACTTCGACACGGCCGGCGAGCTCGTGCGCGCTGTGGCCGCCTTCCGCGGCCACAGCCTGGTGGATAACCGCATCCATTGCCGCTATGAAGTCACCGACGCCAGCGCATTGCCGGTGCTGGAGCAACTGGTGGAAGCCGGCCTGGTGGACCTGGTCTCGGTGATGGACCATTCGCCCGGGCAGGGCCAGTTCAAGACGCTGGAGTCCTACCTGGCTTACATGATGGGCAACCACGCCATGAGCCGTGAAGAGGCCCATGCCGCCGCCGATAGGAAACTGGTGGAGAAGCACGGCGCACTGGACCGGGTTGAACGCTTGCTGGCGCTGGCCGCCCGCATAGGGGTGCCGGCCGCGAGCCATGACGACGACTCGGCACAGCGTATTGCCACCATGCATGCGCTGGGCGTGCGCATGAGCGAGTTCCCGATCAACCTGGAGACGGCGCAGGCCGCCAAGGCAAAGGGGTTGCCGACCATCCTTGGCGCGCCCAATGTGCTGCGCGGCCAAAGCCAGAGCGGCTCCATGCGCGCCATCGACGCCATCAGCGCCGGGGTGGCGGATTGCCTATGCTCGGACTACCAGCCGTCCACGCTGATTGCCGCCGCCTTTGCCACGGAACGCCTCGCCGGCCTGAGCCTGCCGCAAGCCGCCGCGCTGGTCAGCGCCAACCCGGCCGCGGCTTGCGGGTTGTCCGATCGCGGGCGCATCGGGGCCGGGCTGCGCGCCGACCTGGTAGCGGTTGCCATGGTGGCCGGACAGCCGCTGGTGACGCATACGTGGTCATCGGGCCGCCTGGTGTTTGCCGCGCGCTATCCGGCGGGCGCCCTGGCGCTTGACAGCGCAGGCCTGGTCCAGATGCCGCTGCCGGACGAATCGGACGAACCGGGAGAACCAGGGCGCGCGGCGGCATGACCATGGCGGCTAATATTGGCAATGGGTGGGCCGAGTCGCCGCAGGCGGGCAGCGTGGCCGCGGTAAGCCTTAGCGCCACGCACACCTTCAGCAAGGCGGTGACGCCGGTCATCCGCCTGCTGGCCGGGCTGGGCGTCGAGGGTGACGCGCATCTGGGGGAAACCGTCAAGCACCGTTCCCGCGTGGCGGTGGACCCTAGCCAGCCGAACCTGCGGCAGGTTCACCTGCTATCGGTGGAACTGCAGGCGATGCTGCAGGCCGCCGGCCATGCGGTGGCGCCTGGCGCGCTGGGCGAGAACATCACCACGCGGGGCATCGACCTGCTGGCGCTGCCAACCGGCGCGCGGCTGCACCTGGGCGACACCGCGCTGGTCGAGATCACCGGGCTGCGCAATCCCTGCGCGCAGATCGAACGCTTCCAGCCGGGCCTGCTTGCGCAGGTGCTGGGTCGGGACGATGAAGGCAAGCTGGTGCGCAAGGCCGGCATCATGGGCATTGTCCTGGCCGGCGGACTGGTGCGCGCGCACGACGCGATCCGCGTGACGCTGCCGCCCGAGCCTCACCGGAGGCTGGATCGGGTTTGAGCAGGACGCGTGGATGAAGGTACGGGTGAGGGTGGAGCAGCCCTAGCGATGCGACGCGCGAACGGTTCCGTGGTGGGAGCCGTGCCAGTCGCCCGGTATGTCGGGGAAGATCTCGCACTCGCCGCGCACGATCAGCTCCACCGTCGCGCAGACGCCCTTGACGCCTCGCGGGCCGACGCAGACCAGGCTGTGAGGGTGTTCCGAATGATTGGGAATGGCGTACACGCGCATCCCTTCCTGATACAGGGGATGGGCGGGCAGCCTGGCGTTGAGTAGTTCGACAAAACGCAAGGGACTTACAACCGGCTTTTCCATGTTGCTCTCCCATGGAGCATGGGCGCGACCTCCGGCGGGCTCCGGACGGGCCGAAAGTGCTTGGTGAACCGGCTGGACGGGAGGCGGGGGGAGCCTTCCGTCCATGTCACCTGCACAAACCAGGAATGTGGCCAGGACGCCGCGGCAGGCGCGGAATACGGCGCAAAAGCCGCTTACTGCGGCGATCGATTCAAGGGGCCACGCCGTAAGGTTAGGCGATTTATTGGCGGGATCAAGCTTGCCGTCGGCGTCAAAGCGCTAATGGGACGAGGGCGGTACCCTGCGCTGCCACCGCCGCTCGGGAAGACTGGCTGGCGGGCTGAGGTATATTCCACGGGTGGCAGATACGCGCCTCCTACCGATTTCCCTTTCCGCATGAACGTTACGCCACCCCTTGCCACCGCCGGTGCTGATCCCAAGGCCGCTTCCTTCGCCGCATTGCGCGCGCACTACGATGGCGCCGTCCTGCCGCTCTGGACCGGGCCGGGCTGGAACGCCACGTTGCAGCTGCCCTATGAGGCGCTGTCCGGCACCGGCCAGCAGCCTTTGCCGGTGGCGCGTTACCGCGCCATGGCCTGCGCGCGCCAGCTCTATGTGTTTTCGCAGTGCGATGGCACTGATGGGGCCGCCCATGCGGCGCGCCTGTTCGCATCGCTCGGGGGCCGCTTTGCCGATGGCGGGCAGGGTGGCTTCATCTACAGCATCGACGCGCAGGGACGGCCGCTAGATACCACCAAGGACTTGTACACCCACGCCTTCGTCGTCTTTGCCTGCGCGGCGTATTTCAAGCGCTCGGGCAGCACGCAGGCGCGTGCCTTGCTGGATGGCACCACACGGTTGATCGAGGAGCGTTTCGCCACCGCGGATGGCCTGTACCATGCCGCGCTAGCGCAAGACCTTCGCCCGCTAGGCGGGCCGCCCCAGCAAAACCCGATCATGCACCTGACCGAGGCCTACCTGGCGGCGTTCGAGGTCACCGGGGAGCGTCGCTATGCGGACCGGCTGGCGGGCATTGCCGCCGCCGTGCTGGCCACCTTTGTCGACCCGGCGACCGGTTGCATTGCCGAGTTGCCGATGTGCACCGATCGCGCTGGCAACCGGGTCGAGCCCGGCCATCAGTTCGAGTGGTTCTCGCTGCTTGCCAGCGCGCCCGCGTTGTTCGAGGGCTCCGGGCTCGCGCAAGCGCTGGCACGCGCCTTCGGCTTCGCCCTGCAGCACGGCGTCGACATCAGCACCATGGGCGTGGCGGCAGCATTGCACCTGGACGGCTCGCCGCGTGACCCGATCCAGCGCATCTGGGCGCAGACCGAATTCGCGCGGGCGCTGGCGGTGCGCGGCGACAGCGTGGCGCTGGCGCACCTGCAGGCCTGGCTGAACGCCTACCCGGCGCGATTCCTGCACGCGGGCGGCTGGCATGAGTGCCTGTCGCCTGCCGGCAAGGTGGAGCGGGCGGAGATGCCTTCAACCACGCCATATCACCTTGCCACCGCGTACCAGGCACTGCCGCAGGATTGACGGCCTGGCGGATCCACCGCCGCATCAGCCGGCCGCGCGGCTGAGCAAACGGTCGAACTCGTTGCGCACGATGCGGTAAGACTCGCCGGAAAAGCCCTCCAGCCCGGCCCGGTCGATCACGGTGATATGGCCGCGGCTGTGGCGGATCATCTGCAGCTCCGCCAGCTTGCCCACCGCCTCGGTCACGCCTTCGCGGCGCACGCCAAGCATGTCCGCAATGGTTTGCTGGGTCACGTCGAGCTCATTGCAGGGCGAGCGGTCCAGCGCCAGCAGCAGCCAGCGGCACAACTGCGTGGTCAGCGAGTGGTGGCGGATGCAGACGGCCGTCTGCGACACCTGCGTGAGCAGCGCCTGCATATAGAGCAGGGCCATGCGCTGCAGCGTGGGCAGCTCGGGGTAGATCGCGCGCAGGTCGCTCGCGCCAACGCGAAAGCCGGTGCCGCTCCTGCGTACTTCGATCCGGTTGGGCATGGTCTCGGCGCCGGTCAGCGCGGGCAGCCCCACCAGACCCTCGCGGCCCACGGAGGCCAGCTCCACGGTGGCGCCGCTTTCCTGCAGCGACATCATCGAGATCACCGCCGTGTTCGGGAAATAGAGATGCCGGATGCGCTGTCCGGAATCGCTCAACAGCTGCCCGGTGCGCAGGTTGACGCTATCCAGGCGCGGCAGCAGCACGCGGCGCTCGTGCGGCGGCAGGGCGCCCAGCAAGTGATTGCCGGCCAGATCCAGTTCGGTATCGATCATCCCCTTGTCTCCCCAAGTCGAAAGGTCGCGGCGGCTGCGCCAGCCGTTTGGTTTTTTCTCTGTTTTCTCTGTTCGGTATGCCACGCAGCCGGGCTTGACCCGTTAACGTATTAAGCGTCATGCGTGCGCTTGCCGACACTGGCCGGAGGTTGGAGATCGCCACGGTATTGGGGGGATATGCTTTCGGCTGGATTCAGCCCCGGGTTCATACTTTAGACGGGGGGAGGGTTTAGGTGGCCGGGGCGCCGCGCGGGGATGCGGCGGACGGATCGGCGCAAACAATCTGAAAAAAAACCTGTAAGTTCCTGTGGGTGGCGGCGACGAATGGGCACATTCACCCAGTTGGAGATTGCCATGTACCCGAACCTCACCAAGTCGTTCACCAAGTCGCTGTTTGCCGCCGCCATCGCCGGCGCCGTGCTTGCCCTGGGCAGCGCCCAAGCCGCCAGCGTGCGTGATATCTACAGCGACGGGGCGCGCACCGCGCCCGTGAACACCTTCACCGATGGCGCACGGGGCGGGCGGTTCGATACCTTTACCGACGGTGCCCACGCCCGCATGGTGGATCCCTTTACCGATGGCGCGCGCATCGCCGGCCTGGACCGCACCGGCCCCTCCGCCGACCCGGCGCGCAGCATCGACCCGTTCACCGATGGCGCGCGCAAGCTCGATACGTTTACCGACGGCGCCCGCATCGCTGGCCTGGATCGCACTGGTGTGTCCTCCGATCCGGCGCGCAATATCGACCCGTTCGTCGATGGCGCGCAGAAAGTGGCTGGCATGGATACCCGCGGCGTTTCAGCGCCGCCGGCCCGTAGCTTCAACGTGTACCAGGATGGCGCGAATGCCTGAGCCGTGCGCGGCCCAATGCGCAGGGGCTGGCTACTCGTCCAGCCAGGACCCGCGCAGATCGCTCTTTTGCAGCAGTTGCAGCAACGTTTCGGCGGGCCGGCTCAGGCGGCCCGCGCGCAGCGAGATGAACTCCACCTCCGGCAGCGCCGGCAAGCTGTCGCCGTTGACCAGCGGCGACAGCCCGCGCCTGGACAGGTATTGCGCGCGCACGGTAATGCCCAGCCCGCCGCGCGCGGCGGCGATGCAGCCTGAGTGACTGCTGCTGGTGCAGACGATCTGCCAGCGCATCCCGGCCTTGGCCAGCGTATCGAGCACGATGGCGCGCGTGACACTGGGCTCGGGCACCAGGATCAGCGGCAGCGGCTGGCGCAGGTCCGCCACCGTGCCGGGCCGGGCTAGCCACTCCAGCTTGCCCCTGAACAATGGAGACCCGCGCCGGTCGCCTTCGCGGCGCTTGCCGATCATCAGGTCCAGCGCGCCGGCATCCATCAGCTCGTAGAGCTTGCCGGTCATGCCGATGGTGATCTCCAGTTCCACATCCGGATGCGAGTTGCGAAACGCCGCCAGCACATTGGGCAGGGGGCCCAGCGCGAGGTCATCGGAGGTGCCCAGGCGCACGCGGCCCTGCAGGCGCGGCGCATTGAACTGGGATTCCGCACGCGCAATGGCATCCAGGATCAGCCGCGCGTGGGCCAGCAGCGCCTCGCCGTCGGCGGTCATGGTCAGGGTGTGGGTATCGCGCACAAAGAGCCGGCGCCCGACGTGCTGTTCCAGGCGCCGGACGTGGTCGCTGACGCTGGATTGGGAGAGCCCGAGCTGGCGCCCCGCGTCGGTAAAGCTGTGCGCGGCGGCTACGGTGGCGAAGGTCTTGATCCAGACGGGATTGAGCATGCCGCATTGTCATCGGAATTTCCGATGACAGTCAATATACCTAGCAGGGTTCCCGATTGGCATGGCCGGTATTAACATCGGCTGCATTCCTGGCACTGGTTTTTGGCCCGATCGCTTCTTCCATGGTCCATTCCAGATGCCRCGCCGGTCATTGCCCCTGATTGCCGGTATTTGCATTTGCCTCGAGACGTACCAGATGACCAGCCAAACCTCGCAAAAGGCCATGTTGTGGATCGTCGCAGCGGGCTTTTTCATGCAAACGCTCGACACCACCATTGTCAATACCGCGTTGCCCGCGATGGCGCGCAGCCTCAACGAAACCCCCCTCGACATGAAGCCCGTGGTGGTGGCCTACACGCTGACCATGGCCATGCTCACGCCGGCCTCGGGTTGGCTGGCCGACCGCTTCGGCACCCGTCGCGTGTACTTCGCCGCGATCCTGATCTTTGTGCTGGGCTCGCTGTTCTGCGCGGGTGCGCAAAGCCTGGACCAGCTCGTGATTGCCCGCGTGATCCAGGGCGTGGGTGGCTCCATGCTGCTGCCGATCGGCCGGCTGGCGGTGCTGCGCAGCGTCTGCGGCGAGCAATACATCGCGGCGCTGGCCTTTGTCTCGGTGGCGGGGCAGGTCGGGCCGATCTTTGGCCCGGTGCTGGGCGGCTGGATCGTGCAGTCGGTGGCGTGGCACTGGATCTTCCTGATCAATGTGCCCGTGGGCGCCATCGGGATGCTGGCGGTCTTGCGCTACCTGCCCGACCACACCGTTGGCCGTGCGCCACCGTTCGACTTTGTTGGCTGCGGCCTGCTGTCGCTTTGCATGGTGGCGTTCTCGCTGGCGCTGGACACCCCGCACGAGGCAAGCCACGCGGCATGGAGCGGCAGCCTGTTCGCGCTGAGCCTGCTGTCCGCGCTGCTTTACATCCCGCATGCGCGGCGGCGTCAAAATCCGCTGTTCCGGCTGGCGCTGTTCCGCGAGCCCAATTTCAGCGTGGGCCTGGCCGGCAACCTGGTGTGCCGCATCGGCTCGGGCGCGGTGCCGTTCCTGATGCMGTTGCTGCTGCAGCTGCAGATGGGATATTCGCCGCTGCATTCGGGGCTGATGCTGCTGCCGGCCGCGCTCGCCGGCGTGCTCGCCAAGCGCTGGATCGTGCCGCTGGTCAAGCGCTTTGGCTATGACAACTTCCTGCTTGTCAACACGGTATTGGTCGGTGGCTCGATCGGCTCGTTCGCGGCGATTGCGCCGGGCTGGCCCGTGGGCCTTGCCATTGCGCAGCTCGCTTTGTTCGGGGCCACCAACTCCATGCAGTTCGCTGCCATGAACAGCGTGACGCTCAAGGGTTTGAGCGTGGAAGACGCGAGCAGCGGCAACAGCCTGTTCTCGATGGTGCAGATGCTGGCAATCGGCCTCGGGGTCACCATCGGCGGCGGGCTGGTCAGCATGTTCACAGCCCAGCTGGGCGTGGCCGGCACAGCCTACCGGCTGGCGTTCTTTACCGTGGGCATGATCACACTGCTATCGGCGCTGGTGTTTCGCCGGCTCGATGCCGGGCAATTCGACAAGAGCCGCGGCCCGGCCAGGGTGGCCAGCCGCTGATGCGCCGGTGCGGGACGCGATGCGTCGCGCACCGGCTTGCCCGCTCATTACTCAGTCACGCCGTTCTCATGCAGCAGCCGCTCGCACTCGTCGAGCAGGTCGTGCGCAAAGGCCGATTGGTAGTTGGGGTCCAGCGCTTCCATCATTTCGTGGGCGGTGTACAGCCCGGCCTCGCGTGAGAGCGTGCCGGCGAGCTGGCGCGCGAACTGATCGCTCAGTTGCGACAGCAAGCGCCGCTCGGCCAGCGCCAGCTGCAGCTTGGAGCGCGACAGCCACAGGCTCGCCAGGGTGGCGCCCTGGGCATCGGTCATCCATTGACGGTGTTCGTAGAATGCCGACAAGCGCTCGGCGGCAAGCGCAAACAGCAAGGCCTTGCGGGTATCGAAGTCGAGCTTGAGCGCGGGCGCTGGCGTGGGGGCGGAAGCGTCGGGGGGAGAGGTTTTCATCATGACTTGCAAATCGTGCGGTGGGGCGCGAGCCTACCACGCTATCGGATGTCGGGGCGGCGTCCCTACGGGTCAGGATTTCCCGGCCGCCGCGAAGCGCGTATTCAGCCAGGCGCCGATCGCCTTGATCTCTTCCATGCAGACCGAGTGCGACATGCGGTAGGTGTGCCATTCCACCTTGCAGCCCAGTTTTTCCACGGTGTTGCGCGCCAGCAGGCCGAGCTGCACGGCCACCACATCGTCCTCGGTGCCGTGTCCGGCAAAGATCGGCGTGGCGCGGCTGGCTTCGCTGAACTCGGCGGCAAGCATTGCCGGCGCGGGGATATAGGTGGAAAGGGCGATGATGCCGCCCAGTGCTTCGGGATGCGTCAGGGCTGTGGTATAGGCCACGGCCCCGCCTTGCGAGAACCCCGCCAGCACCACGCGGTGGCTGGGCACGCCGCGCTGGTTCTCCCGCGCGATCAGGGCGCGGATGGCATCGCGGGAGACCCGGATACCGGCTTCGTCCGCATGGCGGCGCGTGTCATCGAGCGACTCTATGTCGTACCACGCCGGCATGACGTAGCCGCCGTTGCAGGTAACCGGGATCGCCGGTGCGTTGGGAAACACGAAACGCACGCCGGGCGCGGACGTCAGGCCCAGCTCCGGGACCACGGGCACGAAATCGCTGCCGTCGGCGCCGAGCCCGTGCATCCAGATGACCGACCATGTGGGTGACGGCGCGGTTTCGATTTCAATGGCTGGCAGCAGTGCGCTCATTTCGATGTTCCTTGTTCCCGGATCCTGATCGGGCCCCCCCTTGCCGGCACGGCGAGCGCGCCGGGCACAACCGCCCGGTGCGGGGCAATGTGGCTGTGCGCATGRCATGGGGATGGCCGCGTGAGGCGGCAAGTATCGCACAGCGCCGGCGCGGTGCCGGCGGCTGGGCAATCGGGAACGCTTCAGCTAGCGCCAAGCGTCATGCGAGCGGATGGCCGCGGCGGCTTCAAGCCGCGCGGCACGGCATGACGGCAAACCGTCAGGCTGCTGAAGGTACGGTAGGCACCGTGATGAGGCCGGGCGCGGAGCGGGGCGCTTGCGCATGCTCCGCGGCGACGGGGGCGCGCCGCTTGTCCACGACGCTTTCGACGCCGGAGGCGGACACCTCCTCCAGGAAGGCGACCAGGTCGCGGTAGTAGTCGACCTGCATCTGTGCCTCCAGCAGGCGACGCTCGGCTTGGAATAAGGTAAGCCGCATTTGCTGCAATTCCCTTGCTGCGATTTTCTCCGGGGTGGGCGGACTAAACATGTCTGCAAGCGAACGCATGGAAACCTCCCGCTATCGACGGCTTCGAATTGAAGCTCCTGCCATGCAACCAATATAGTAAATAAAAGCGCATTTCAGGCCCTGTCGCGCGCCGTCCACACAGTCGATTGCCGGCATGCAGCGGCAGGAGTAAATTGATCGTCCGGTGTTTTGCAAGGCGCCCGGCAATGCTTACATGGCAAGCGTTCCCGGCTCCGGCTGTTTCATTTTTTCCAGGTAGCCGTGGATCTGCGCGACCACCGCCGCGCCTTCGCCCACGGCTGCCGCCACCCGCTTGGTGGAACCCGAGCGCACGTCCCCGATTGCAAAGATGCCTGGCACACTGGTCTCCAGCGTGGATGCCGGCATGGTGCCTTCATGCGCCGTGTCTGTGCCGGTCAGCACGAATCCCTTCGCGTCCACGCGCACATTGCAGCTGGCGAGCCATCCCGTATTGGGATCGGCACCAGTAAACAGGAACAGATGCCGGACCGGCACTTCGGTCACGCGATCGCTGCCGCGCGAGCGATAGCCGATGGTGGCCAGGCGTTCTTCCCCGCCCAGGGCGAGGATCTCCGTGCCGGTATGCAGTTCGATATTGGGCTGGGCCGCGATGCGCTCGATCAGGTAGCGCGACATGCTGGCCTCCAGCCCCGATGCCCGGATGAGAATGTGCACGCGCTTGGCGTGCGCGGCCAGGAACACAGCGGCCTGCCCGGCGGAATTGCCGCCGCCCACCAGCACGACCTCTTCGCCGCTGCACAGGCGGGCTTCCACCGGGGAGGCCCAGTAGTAGACGCCGCGTCCTTCATAGCGATCGAGTGCCGCGATGGCGGGGTGGCGATAAGCCGCGCCGCTGGCAATGACCACGGTCCGGGCCGCAATCTTGCGGCCATCGCTCAGTTCGACGCGCTGCGGATGCTCGCCACAATGCAGCGCGCTTACCTGCAAGGGGATGGCAAGGTGCGCGCCGAACTTCTGGGCTTGCACAAAGGCCCGGCCGGCCAAAGCTTGCCCGGAAATACCCGTGGGGAAGCCCAGATAGTTCTCGATGCGCGAGCTGGCGCCGGCCTGGCCGCCTGGCGCAAGGCTGTCGAACACCGCAACACACAGGCCTTCGGACGCGGCATACACCGCGGTGGCGAGACCCGCCGGACCGGCACCCACCACGATCACATCGTAGATATAGTCCGGGTCGAATTCGGGCAGCAGGCCCAGGCAGGTGGCAAGCTGACCTGCGTCCGGGCATCGCAGCACCGCGCCGCCGGGGCAGATCACCAGCGGAAAATCGCCGGGCGCGGCGGCGGTGAAATCGAGCAGGGCGCACGCATCGGGATCGGTATCCGCGTCGACCACGGTGTGGGGATAGCCGTTGCGCCGCAGGAACGCCTGCAGATGCAGCAGGCGCGCGTCGCTGCCGCGGCCTAGCAGTGTCGGGCCATTGCCGCGCTCGATCAGGCCAACGCGGCGCAGGATCAGCGCACGCATGATCCGCTCGCCCAGCTCGGCTTCCGCGACCATCAGCGCGCGCAGCCGATCGGGTGGAATCGAGATGGCCTCGATGTCCTCCAGCGCCAGGCCGTCGACTAGCGCGGGCTTGCCCGATAGCTGCCCCACCTCGGCAAGAAAGCTGCCCGGCCCGTGCTCACCGACCACCGACGCACGGTCTCGCGCGTCGCGCTGCAAGACGCGCACGCGGCCCCGCAATACCACCACCATGCCGTGGGCAGGGTCGCCGGTGCGAAACAGGTATTCATTGGCGCGCCACTGCCGCAGTGTGCCGAAATGCTGGAGCCGCACGATCTCGGCGGCGGTAAGCAGGGGCCACATCTGGTGGCGGCGCGACTCCATCGGGGAGAACGCCGCGGTGGCCGCCTCCTGCTCGATGGCCAGGCCCGCCGCATCGATGGCTTGCGGGCCAGGGGGTTCCAGGCTTCCGATAGCGTTGTCTGCGCTCATGGCTGTAAGGCCTCCCGGTGGCACCGCGCTGGCGCCGGTGCGGATGAGTCGAGTGCTGCTGATGCGTGCGCGGGGATGCCCGGGCATGGCCCGGAGAGTTTGCTCGCGATGCCGCGATGCGGCAATCCCTCGTTGCCCGCGCCCCCCAAAAGCGTAGTACACGCGTGGCGTCAAAGGGCGATAGCACACAAATAGTGATCCATGCGCATCTTTGTGGTTTGTGCTGCTTATGCTATTGGTGGATATCGTAAGTACAACCTGGTAAAAACCCTTGACTATCTACTTGCAGGTAGATAAGATGTGTTCCATGGATGCCGCAACAAGGTAACGCCAAGCAGACAAGGCCCAGCCGGCCGGTTTCCAATGCAGCAAATAAGTAACAACGACGAAAGTCATTTTTTTTGCCTCGCTCCTCTACCTAGTGATAGGTAAGAAAGCGAAAAAGACGACGAACCAGCTAAAACCCGGTCCCCGCGGCCAAAGCAGACCCCCGGACCCATGCTTCGATTGGAGAACATCATGAACACCAAGCTTTTTGCCAAGTCCCTGCTCACCGCCGCCACCCTCGCCGCAGCATTCGCTGCTGGCCATGCCCAGGCCGCCGCAACCGTTACCGCCGACAAGTACGGCTATGAATACCGCACCCGCGACGTCTACAGCGATGGCGCCCGCAGCGGCAAGTTCGATCCCTTCACCGAAGGCGCACGCGCCGGCAAGTTCGATCCGTTCACCGACGGTGCCCGCGTTGGCAAGGCCGACCCGTACACGGATGGTTTCCGCACCGTCGCGGGCCTGGATCGCAGCGGCGTGTCGTCTGAACCCAGCCGCAAGTTCGACCCGTACACCGACGGCGCCCGCAACGACAAGCGCAACCCGTACTTCGACGGTGCCCGCAGCGGCGCACGGGACGTGTACACCGATGGCGCAAGGGCCTGAGTGAAAACCGGTACCTCTCAGGTCTCGATGACCGAGGTGCCGGATTGCATGTATCACCCCGCGGCGTCACCGTAACGACGCGCGGATACCAGGAGCACATCATGAACCGTTGGCAGAGTTTCCGGATATTGGCAGGCTGGGCGCTGGTTTGCGTTGCCAGCGGCTCCATGGCCACCGTAGTGGCTCAGGCACTTCCGGCCTGAGGGTTCCCCGGGATCCACGGTATCCGTGGCAAAGAAGGCATAGCGCAGCGTCCCCACGCTGCATGCGAATCGGCGCGCCCACTGTGGCGCGCCGAAGCTTTTTCCAAGCCCCGTCAATCCAGTCCGCATCCCTGCGCCTCGCTAGCTTGCCAGGCGCTTGCTCCATCCGCGCACAATGCCCGTTGTCAGGGCGGTGCCGGCCAGGATCACGGCGCAGCCCAGCAGCATCGAAGGGGTGATGCGCTCGCCCAGGAACAGCGCACCCCACAAGACACCGAAGGCCGGGATCAGGAATAGCGCGGTCATTGCCCGCGCGGGTCCCGCCTTGGCGATCAGGCGAAAGAAGATCACATAAGCCAGCGCGGTGCAGGCTGCGGTCAGCGCGCCCAGCGCCAGCCACGCGTGCGCGCTTGGCTGCGTGGCCGGCCACAGCCAGGCTGCAGGGGCGCACAGCAGCAGTGCCGATGCGAACTGGCTGCCCGTTGCCACCGTGAGCGGCGGTACGTCCGCCAAGTATTTGCGGGTGAAGTTGGCGGAGAAGCCATAGAGCAGGGTAGCGGCCAGGCAGGCCAGCGCGGCCAGGCCGGCGGCCTTGCCCGCGGCGCCGTGGTGCAGCCCGGCCTTGTCCCACACCAGCCACAGTACCCCGGCGAAGCCCAGGGCCAGCCCGGCCACGCGCGGCGCTCCCAGGCTTTCACGCAACCACAGCCAGCCGATGAGTGCGGTAAACAGCGGCGTGGCCGCGGTGAACATGGCGGAAAGCCCGGCCGGAATCGTCAGCGCGGCAAAGCTGAACAGCACGAAGGGCAGCGCTGAATTGGTGATCCCGACCACGGCGATCGCCCACCCGCGGCGGCGCAGGCCGGCCAGCCCGCCGCGCCAGGCCAGCAGCGGGAGCAGCAGCAGGGCCGCGCCGCCGGCGCGCGCGCCCGCCAGCGGCACCGCGCCGAACTCACCCGCACCCAGACGGATAAACAGGTAGGAGGCGCCCCACAGGGCGGCCAGCGACAGCAACATCGAAAGATCGGAGCGTTTCATTTCCAGGCACCTCATGGGGGATGACAGGGCCAGGATAAGACGGCAAACTGGTACTGGAAAAGAGCCAGAAATTAGGAAGTTTATGGATCCAGAATTCGCCTTCCCGATCCGCTTGCCGGCATCCGGCTCACGCCATTTGCTGCGCAGCCTGCACGGCCAGCTCAAGGGGGCGATCCTTGACGGGCGCCTGCGCCCTGGCTTGCGCCTGCCTGCCACGCGCGCGCTGGCCCAGGCCTGGGGGGTGTCGCGCAACACCGTGGTGGCCGCCTACGACCTGCTGCTGAGCGAGGGCTACGTGGTCGCGCGCGATCGTGGCGGCACCTATGTGGCGGGGCTGCTGGCGCCCGCACGCGAGCCAGCCCCGCAGCCTGTCGCGCCCGAGGCTGAGCGCCGGCTGGCCGCGTTCTGGCGCGCGCCGCCCTTGCCGCCTCGGGAAGCTTCGCCGGTGGTGCCGCGCTTTGATTTTCGCGTTGGCGTGCCCAGCCTGTCGGCATTCCGGGCAGACCTGTGGGGGCGCCTGACGGCGCGCACAATGCGGGCGATGACGCATGCGCCGGTGGCCTATGCCGACCCGCAAGGGCAGCCCGCGTTGCGCGAGGCCATTGCCAGCCACGTCTCGTTTGCCCGCGCGGTCGCCTGCCAGGCTGGCGACGTGGTGGTCACGGCGGGCGCGCAGCAGGCCTTCGACCTGCTGGCCCGCGTGCTGGTGACGCCCGGACGCACCGTGGTGGCGATGGAGGACCCGGGCTACCCGCCGGCCCGCGCTGCCTTTGCCGCCGCCGGCGCCAGGATCGTGCCGGTGCCGGTGGACACGCAAGGACTGGTGGTGGAACGGCTGCCCGCCGATGCGCTGGTGATCTATGTCACGCCATCGCACCAGTTCCCCCTCGGCCATGCCATGTCGGCGGCGCGGCGCGCGGCCTTGCTTGCGTTCGCGCAGGCGCACGGCGCGGTTATCGTCGAAGACGATTACGATGGCGAGTTTCGCCACGCGGAGCGCCCGCTCGACGCCCTGCAGACCCTCGACCGCACCGAATCCGTGTGCTACGTCGGGACCTTCTCCAAGAGCCTGTTTCCCACGCTGCGGCTGGGCTTCGTGGTGGCCCCGCGCTGGGCGCGGCAGGCGCTCACGCTGGCCAAGCAGTGCAGCGACTGGCATTGCGCTGCCACCGCGCAGGACACGCTCGCCGCCTTCATCGCCGAAGGGCACCTGGCGCGCCACGTGCGCAAGATGCGCCGGCTCTATGGCGTGCGCCGCCAGCTGCTGCTGGATACGCTGCGCGAGGATTTCCGCGGCCGGCTCGATCCAGTGCCCTGCGCCGCCGGCTTGCACCTGGCCGCGCTGTGCGTTGGCCATGCCGATCCCGAGCCGCTGGCGGAGCGCGCGAGGGAGCAGGGCATCGGGGTCTGGACCACGCAGGAGTACTACCTCGGCCCGCAGGATCGCGCGGGCTTGCTGTTCGGCTTCGGCGCGATCGACGAGGCGGGCATCGCGGCGGGGCTGAAGGCGCTGCGCAAGCTTTGGTGAGGGCCGGCGCGGTCAGGGCCAAGTGCGCCTGCACAGGATCGGTGAGCCACGGCACCGTCGGTTCCGCTGTGGCCTGTGCGATGGCATCTGTGTGGATCGCACCCAAGTACATCACCCGCGGCCTGCCAGGTATTCTCTCAAGGCATCCCTTCCAATCTGATACGTTGCCTGCTCCCGGTGCACCGAGAAGCCCAGTTGCCGGTTAATCGAGAGCATGGCCGCGTTTGCATTCGCGTTGTTGGTGGCGACCATGCGCACCTCGGGATGGCGTTGTCGAACAAGCTTGAGCATGCGAGCCTTGACCGCCTTGGCCAAGCCGTGGCCTCGCCAGGGCCGCGCGACGGCGGTCAGGTCCTGGCGAACACGGTCCGGGAAGCGTTGGTCCCAGCTGGCATCGCACACGGCAACCACTTCGCTGGCGTCGCGCAACATCACCATGAAATGCTCGCCCCCGCGCCGGTCCATCTCGGCATACCAGGCCGGGTAGCTCGCAAGCTCATAGCGCAAAGGGGGCATGTCAAGGGTCCCTAGCGGTTGTTCGTTCAGCAGCGACGTCAACGGTTCCATCAGCGGTTCGAGCGTAGCCATTGGCACGCGCCCCGCATGGATTTCCCAGGATAGTTTCGGGGAGCGTAGGACGGGTGGCTCGACCCATCGATCTAGTTCATCCCAGTCCACCTGGTCGAACAACAGGCGATTCTCGACATGGCGCAGCTTGCAATCGGCACCAATCCGCGCCATGAACGCGTGCCCGTCGGGCAAGTGAACCTTGGCTGTTGCGATGCCCTTGGATCGCTGGTCCATGAAGTGCGACAGCCCCTTGAGAAGAGCCCTGCCGATGCCTTGGCGCCGCTGATCGAGCAGCACCCCGCCCGCAACGTCTACGTGGTCGAGGCCATCCTCGCTCCCGGGCGACCCTTCGCGACGATGCGAGAGAGTCAGGATGCCAACCATCTCGCCATTGCGCAGGGCAAGCAAGCGCTGGGTATCGAAGATCGGGTGCTGCTGGCGCAGGACATTTTCTGCCTCGTGATCCGGCATGACCGGATCTTCCGGGAAGTCTTGACCTAATCGAAGTCGTCGAAACGCGTGAAACTGCTTCCATTGCGCAGGGGTTGCGGCCGTGGGGTCAAGGCAATGGAGTTCCACGGGCGCAAGATCGGACGAGAAATTGGGCATGGGCGAGAATCCGACTTTGAGGCGATATGCTCGGCACGCGAGCCTATCACAGCGTGAGCATGACCAGCCCGATGGCGCCAACTGCGCGCTACTTCCGCGGTGACTGCGGTGCCTTCTTCGGCGGCGCGCCAAGGGCGCCGGACGCAGCGGCCTGCACGATGCGTCGGAAGGTGGGGCATTCCATGTGGCTGGGCGCGGGGCAGGCGGCGGCGTGGCGCAGGCCGTCGCGCATGGCGCTCAGCCTCTTGATCGTCCTGTCCAGCTCATCCGCCTTGGCTGAGAGCATCTGCCGGTCGATGCGCGGCTGCCCCTGCGGCGCGAACATGAGGGCGATTTCGTCGAGCGAAAAGCCGGCGGCGCGCCCCAGCGCGATCAGCGCCAGCCGTTCCAGCACGCCGGCATCGAACAGGCGGCGCAGCCCGCGCCTGCCGGTAGAGGCAACCAGCCCCTTTTCCTCATAGAACCGCAGCGTCGATGCGGGAACGCCGGACTGCTGCGCCACTTCGGCTATGTCTAGGCTTTTCACCCTCTTGACCTCAAGTCGACTTGAACTGGCACAGTGTAGCTTCCGCTCCCTGGAGCAGCAAAGGAAAACGATCATGGACGTCACGCAACGGGCCGAAAGCGAGCAGGCGGCGCTCTGGAGGGGCCGCTCCGGGCGCGCCTGGGTCGAGGCTCAGGCGCCGCTTGACCAGATGTTCAAGCCCTTCGAAGACCTGCTCGTCAAAGCGGCCTGCGGCGGCGCCGCGCACCGGGTGCTGGATGTGGGCTGCGGTACGGGCAGCACCACGCTCGCCGTAGCGCGGCGGCTCGGTGCGAAGGGCCACTGCGTCGGCGCCGACATCTCGGATCCGATGATCGCCGCTGCGCGGGCGCGCGCCGAACGCGAAGACACCTCCGCATGCTTCATCCGCGCCGACGTGCAGAGCCACGCCTTCGAGCCCGCAAGCTTCGATGTGATCATTTCGCGTTTCGGCGTCATGTTTTTTGACAACCCGGCCCTGGCCTTCGAGAACCTGCGCCGCGCCGCGCGGGACGGCGCGGATCTGCGCTTTATCGCGTGGCGCAGTGCCGCGGAAAATCCGTTCATGACGACGGCCGAGCGCGCCGCGGCAGCGCTGCTGCCGCACATGCCCGCCCGCCGGCCAGATGCGCCGGGGCAGTTTGCTTTCGCGGACCGGCATCGGATCGCTGCCTTGCTGGAAGGCAGCGGCTGGGCTGAAATCGACATCCGGCCGATCGAGGTGGACTGCACCATGCGCGAGAAGGATCTGCTCGGCTACCTCTCCTGCCTCGGTCCCGTCGGCCTGATGCTTCAAGAGGTGGACGAGCGCACGCGCACGCAGGTCATCGAAACGGTCCGCGCCGCCTTCGATCCCTATGTGCATGGCGCTGAAGTTCGCTTCACCGCAGCCTGCTGGATGGTCAGCGCCCGAGCGCCGTCTGCGCCAGGCGCGCTGAAGGGGGCCACCCATGTCTGACGCAGTGGGTTACCTGATGTGCGCATTCCTGATCGGGGCGGGTGCGACCGTGGTGATGGACATCTGGGCCGCGGCTCGACAGTGGCTGCTCGGCATTCCTCCCCTGAACTATGCCCTGGTAGGCCGCTGGCTCGCCCATCTGACGCGAGGGCGCTTTTGCCACGATCCCATTGCCGCTTCGCCGCCGGTACGGGGCGAGCGCCTGATTGGCTGGGTTGCCCATTATCTGATCGGCATCGCATTTGCGGCCGTGCTGCTCGCGTTCTGGGGCCTCGGCTGGGTCCATCAGCCGACGCTCGGCCCTGCGCTGATCGTTGGCATTGGCAGCGTGGCGGCTCCCTTCTTTTTGATGCAGCCAGCCATGGGCGCCGGCGTCGCCGCCAGCCGCACGCCGCGTCCCGCCGCCGCGCGCTTCCATAGCCTCGTCACGCACGGGATATTCGGCCTGGGTCTCTACGGCGCGGGCCGGGTGACAAGCTGGCTGGACACGTTGCCATGGCGGAGCTTTTGGTAGCGGCGCCACGCGCGTTCTTCCCGCCATGCCTACGCGCCCTAAAGCAGCGATTCAGCGGTTTATCCGCATAATCCATCGAAACTATCCATTTACCTTATATTGCCGCGCTCCCTACACTTTGCGCCAACGCCCCCTTTAGCAGGGCGTACGACAAGAGAGGAGCAAGTATGGAGACCACCTTGGCGCGCCGCATGGCGGCGCTGGCGCTAGCTTTGCCGTTGCTCGCCTGCGGCGGCAACGATGACAGCGCGAATACGGGCACCGCTGCCACGTCCACCGCGGCGGCCACCCCGGGCATGACGCTGACCATCACCGCGCGGCAAGACATGCCTGGCACCTACGGCAACGTAGGCGCCTACGAAAAACTCACCGGCACGCTGAGGGGTGAGCTCGATCCCGCCGATGCGCATAACGCCATCATCCAGGACCTGGCGCTGGCCCCGGTGAACGGCCGCGGCCTTGTGGAGTACACCACCGAATTCGTCATGCTCAAGCCCAAGGACATGAGCAAGGCGGGTGGCGTGCTGCGTTACGACGCGCCCAATCGCGGCAATATCCTGACCATGCCGAACCCCACCGCGGTGCCCGGGGATTCGCTCTACTTCGAGCGCGGTTACGTGCTGCTGTACTCGGCCTGGCAGGGCGATGTGCCGAAGAGCTCGGCGGCGCGGCTCACGCTGACGGTGCCGGTGGCAAAGAACAAGGACGGCAGCAGCATTACCGGCCCGTATGCGGCGGAACTGATCCCGAGCGCCGCCAGCCCGTCGATGAGCCTGCCGGGCGGCGTGTTCAACAGCACGATGATTCCCTATGCGCCGGCCAGCCTCGACAACACCTTGCCGGGCTACACGCTGACGCGGCGCGTGAACGAGACCGACCCGCGCGTGGCGATTCCCGCAACGGACTGGAAGTTCGCCACCTGCGATAACGCAGGCAACCCCTTCCCGGGCAAGTCCGACGCCGCCAACATCTGCCTCAAGGGCGGCTTCGTGCCGGGCTACCTCTACGAGATCACCTACGTGGCGAAAGACCCGAAGGTGATGGGCGTGGGCCTGGCGGCGCTGCGCGACACCATCACGTTTTTCCGGCACCAGGCCGCGGATTCGGCGGGCACGCCGAACCCGGTGGCGGGCGCGGTGCGCTTTGCCATCGGGCAGGGCACCTCGCAATCGGGCAACGCGATGAAGACCTTCCTGCATCTTGGTTTTAACCAGGCGCTGGATGGCAGCAAGGTGTTCGACGGCATCTACGCGCACGTGGCCGCGCGCCAGACCAATATCAACACGCGCTTTGCCGTGCCGGGCGGCGGCGGTGGCCTGCGCACCGACCATCGCGCCTTCGGGCAGACCGCGCCGCGCGGGCTGGCTGCCGACTACCAGGACACGCTGGCCGGCCGCAGTGGCGGCGTCATGCAGCGCTGCACCGCTACGCAGACTTGCCCGAAGTTCTTTCTCGGCCTGTCGGGCACGGAGTTCTGGCAGTTGCAGGGCTCGCCGGTGCTGACCGACCCCTACGGCTTTGCCGATCTGAAGCAGCCTGACAATGCGCGCATCTACTACTACGCCAGCACGCAGCACGGCGGCAAGTCGCCGCTGATCAGCTACGCGCCGGCGTCCACGGTGTACCCAGCGGGTTCCATGGTCGATTTTGCCGATACGTTCCGGGCGCTGTTCGTTGCGCTGGAAGACTGGGTGGCTCGCGATGTCGCGCCACCGGCCAGCCAGGTGCCGGCCATCGCCGATGGCACGCTGGTGCGGCCCGACCAACTGACCTTCCCCGTGACCAAGGGCATTACCTGGGCCGGCGCGGGCAGCAATGCCGCGATTCCCGCGCTGCAGTACCTGGCGCGTTACAACGGCTTCCCGCTGCTCGACTACGGCCCGACCTATCGCCCGCAGGATGAGTCCGGCATCCCGACCTTGCTGCCGCCGTCGTACATGGGACGGGACTACGCCATCATGGTGCCGCAGGTGGATGCGCTGACCGGGCTGACCAAGGCCGGCATCCACAGCGTCGACGTGGACGCGCCAGTGGGCACCAGCCTGGAGTTCAACTACGTGGCCACGCCGGGCATTGTGGATCTGGTCAACCTGAGCGGCAGCTACATTCCCTTCCACAAGACCGAGGCCGCGCGCATTGCGGCGGGCGATACGCGGCCCTCGCTGGAGTCGCTCTACACCGACCAGGCAGGCTATGTGGCCAAGGTGCAGAGCGTGGCCGCCGGGCTGGTGGCCAGGCGCTTCCTGCTGCAGGCGGATGCCGACCGGCGCGTGGCGAGCGCGCAGGCGAATCCCGTGTTGCCCTGAGGGAAGGGGCTTTTGACGGGACTTTTGAAGGGGCTGTGATGCGGCGGGCGGGGCGTTTTGCCCTGCCTAGCCCGGAAGCCTCGCTGCGGTCCCTGCGCCTTGCCATCCGGGGTCCGCGGCGAAGCGCTCCGCAAGGAAGTCCAGCATGGTGCGCAGGATTGCCGGCATTTGCCGGCGCGATGCGTAGACGCCGTGGATGCCAAGCGCCTGCGGTTGCCAGCCGGGCAGCAGGGCCACCAGTTGCCCGCCGTGCAGCAGCGGCGCGGCAGAGTAGAGCGGCTGCATGGCAATGCCGGCGCCCGCCACCGCGGCGGCCAGCAGCACGGTCGATTCATTGGCGCTGAGGTTGCCCTGCACCGGCACCGTCAGCGTTTCCCCCGCGCGTTCCAGTCGCCACAAGCTCTTGCCGAAGTACGAGTAGGTGAGGCAGTTGTGCATGGCGAGGTCCTGCGCCTTGCGTGGCATGCCGTGGGCGGCGATGTAGGCTGGCGCGGCGCAGATCACCGAGGCGCAGCTTGCCAGCGGGCGCGCGATCAGGTTGGGGTCGAGGTCGTTGGTGATGCGGATCGCCAGGTCGATGCGTGCTTCCACCAGGTTGACCGCCTGGCTGCCGATATGCAGGTCGACGGCGGTTTCCGGATAGCGCTTCAGGTAGGCCGTCACGGCCGCGGCCAGCACGGACTCCGCCAGCGATTGCGCGCAACTGATGCGCAGCATGCCGCGCGGCATGCCCGCGCGCTCATGGTCGGGCCGCGCCATCTGAGCGGCGATCTCCAGCATCTGGCGGCAGCGCGACAGCGCTTGCTCCCCGGCGGGCGTCAGGCTCAGGCTGCGCGTGGAGCGGTGCAGCAGGCGTTGCTCGGCCCAGGTTTCCATTTGCGCGAGATAACGGGTGACCATGGCGCGCGACATGTCCAGCGCCTCGGCGGCGGCCGTCATGCTGCCGCGTTCGGCAATGGCTATGAAGACTTCGGCGGCGGTGATGCGGTCCATGGCATGGGTTGGGGGGTGCTGCTTGTGCAGCATGTCGCCCAATTTGATCGATTGATGCAACAAAGATGTTCATTCTATGGGATTTTTGTACCGGTCTGTGCAAATTATGCTGGCGGTTTCCTTGATCCCTCGCCATGTGAGACTCCCGATGCGCGCCAGCCTGACCCTTAACCGATTCCTGCGTGGCCTTGCCGCCGCCTTGTGCCTGGGCATCGCCGCCAGCACGCCCGCAATGGCCGCTGCCGCGCTCAAGCTGGAGGTCTACAACCCCGGCACCAAGAGCATGTTCCCGGTCTCGTCCGAACTCGTCACCGGCGCGCACGACGCGGTGCTGATCGACGCGCAGTTCCAGCGCAACGACGCCGAGGCGCTGGTTGCGCGCATCCGCGCCAGCGGCAAGAACCTCACCACCATCTACATCAGCCACAGCGATCCGGATTTCTACTTCGGGCTGGACGTGCTCAAGGCTGCGTTCCCGGCGGCCAGGATCGTCGCCACGCCGCAAACGGTGGCGGCCATCCAGGCATCCATGGCGGGCAAGCA
The DNA here is from genome assembly GCF_052113425.1 of Cupriavidus sp. YAF13. Lineage (NCBI taxonomy): Bacteria > Pseudomonadati > Pseudomonadota > Betaproteobacteria > Burkholderiales > Burkholderiaceae > Cupriavidus > Cupriavidus sp. YAF13. Next base: position 59,430 of record NZ_JBFRDD010000017.1, on the reverse strand, counting down.
GGCTTACTGGGCTCCGATCCTGAAGGACAATGCGCCCAAGGCGCTGGTGCTGCCCGAGCCGCTGGCTGGCAACGCCATCGAGCTCGAGGGCAGGAAGCTGGAAGTGCTGGGCCTGGACGGCCCGGCGCCGGAGCGCACGGTGGTATGGATTCCGTCGCTCAAGACCGTGGCCGGCGGCGTGGTGGTCTTTGGCAAGAGCCACGTCTGGGTGGCCGATACGCAGACACCGGCCTCGCGCCAGCACTGGATCGCCATGCTCGATCGCATCGCGGCGAAGAAGCCGGCGCGGGTCGTGCCCGGGCACTATCTGGACGATGCACCGCAGACGCTGGCGTCAGTGCGCTTCACGCGGGATTACCTGCGCACGTTCGAGCAAGAAGCGGCACGCGCGCCGGATGCCAAGGCGCTAAGCGCGGCGATGCAAAAACACTATCCGCAACTGGGTGGCCTGGACTCGCTCGAACTGAGCGCCAAGGTCATCAAGGGCGAAATGCAGTGGCCTGCAAAATAACGGCTGTGCGTAACCCAGCACCAGATCTCAGGAAGCATTGATCATGTCCGGTCTCACCCTGCATTACATCTACGACCCGCTGTGTGGCTGGTGCTACGGCGCCGCGCCGCTGGTGCGTGCCGCGCGCGCCGTGCCTGGCCTGACGCTCGCGCTGCACGGCGGCGGCATGCTCACGGGCGCCAACCGCCGCCGCATCACGGCGCAATGGCGCGACTACGTGATGCCGCACGACCGCCGCATCGCCGCGCTCACCGGCCAGCCGTTCGGCGAACGCTATTTCGAAGGCTTGCTGCGCGACGAGAGCGCGGTGATGGACTCCGCGCCGCCCACCACCGCGATCCTGGCCGCGCAGGCGCTGGGCGGCGTGCAGGCCGCCGCCGATCTGCTGGCGCGCTTGCAGCATGCGCACTATGTGGACGGGCTGCGCATTGCCGATGCGCAAGTGCTGGCCGATCTTGCCGGGCAGGCCGGACTGGACCCGCAGCGCTTTGCCGGCCTTTGTGTGGACATTGGGGGTGACAAGACGCAGGCGCATATGGCCGCCAGCCGTACGCTGCTGAACCGCCTGGGCGGGCATGGCTTCCCCACGTTTGCGCTGCAAAACGGCACCGATCAATTTGCCGTGCTGGACGTGGGCCCGTTCCTTGGCGACGTGGGGGCGTGGCAGGAGAACCTGGCGCGGGCGGTTGCGCAGCAGGGCGCGCGCGCGGAGGCGGGCAGCCAGGATGGCGCGGGCGGCCCGGCTTGCGAAGCGCAGGGTTGCGCTTTGCCGGCGCAAGGGTAAACTTCGCGCCCGCATTGCCGTTATACCAATCGACGTCCCGGCACACAGGTTGCGCCGGTTCCGTCGATTGTTGCTTGCGCGCGGCTTGTCCTTTCGTCGGGACTAGCGCTGCGCGAGACGGCATCGACCCTACACCCGCACCCTACATGCCGCACATCCAAGGCCCTCCCGGAGAGACCGAACTTTTTCGCACGCTGGTACTTGGCGTGACCGATTACGCGATCTACGCGCTGGATCCCGCTGGCACCGTGAGCAGTTGGAACCCCGGCGCGCAGCGGGCCAAGGGATACACCCGGGATGAAATCCTGGGCGCGCATTTCTCGTGCTTTTACACGCCGGAGGATCGCGCCGCGGGGCTGCCCGAGCAGGCGTTGCGGCAAGCGCGCGAGGCAGGCCGCTTCGCGGCGGAAGGCTGCTGGCGCTTGCGCAAGGATGGTTCCCGCTTCTGGGCCCACGTGCTGATCACGCCGATCTTCGATCGCAAGGGCAAGCAGCTTGGCTATGCCAAGGTCACGCGCGACATGACGCAGCAAAAGGCCGACGCCGAGCGCATTGCGGAGGTGACACGCACGCTGGACCTGGCGCTGGAGAACATGTCGCAGGGGCTGTGCCTGTTCGATCCGCATGGCACGATCATCCTGACCAATCGCCGCATGGAAGAGATCTTCCGCGGCGCCGGCGCGGCGCTGGTGCCAGGCGCGGATTTTCTCGTCCTGTGCCGCACCATGGCCGGCGTGCGCGAGAGCGAAATCGCGGCGCCAGGCGTGCTCGCCAGCCGCCTTGGCGGCGAGATGCAGGCCGAGGCCGGCCAGCGCGACGACCGCACGGAGCAATACGCGCAGGCGCTTTGCGAGCGGCACCGCGAGATCCTGCGCCGTCACCAGCAATGGCGCAGCGTGGAAGCGCTGCCCGACGGGCGCGCCATTGCGCTGTCGCACAGCGTCATGGCTGACGGCTCGTGGGTGACCACCTGCGAGGACGTGACCGAGCAGCGGCGCATCGAAGCCAAGATCCAGTATATGGCGCGCCACGATGGGCTCACCGGCCTGCCCAACCGCAGCTATTTCAACGACTACCTGGACGAAGAACTGCAGCGCGCGCAAAAGCAGGGCAGCCGCGTGGCAACGCTCGGCATCGACCTGGATCGCTTCAAGGAAATCAACGACCTGCACGGGCATGCGGCCGGCGACACCGTGCTGCGGGCGGTGTCCCAGCGCATCGCCAGCCAGCTGGAGCCAGGTGAGTTCATCGCCCGCATCGGCGGCGATGAGTTCATTGCCGTGAAGCGCTTCGAGCGGCAGGCCGAGCTGAGCGACTTCAGCGCGCGCCTGGTGACATGCCTGAGCGAGCCGGTGCGGCTCGATGGCTTCGACCTGACCACGGGCGCGAGCATCGGGATCGCGATCTATCCCGGCGATGGCACCCATCGCGACCAGCTGGTCAGCAATACCGACCTGGCGATGTACCGCGCCAAGGGCAGCTTGTCCGAATCGATCTGCTTCTACGAAAGCCGGATGGACGAGGCCGAGCGCGAGCGGCGCGCGCTGGCCGGCGAGCTGTGGACCGCCATTGCCGCCAACCAGTTCGTGCTGGACTACCAGGTGCAGACCGCCATTGCCAGCGGCGAGGCCATCGGCTGCGAGGTGCTGTTGCGCTGGCGCCACCCCGAGCGCGGGCTGATCGCGCCCGACAGCTTCATCCCCCTGGCCGAAGAATGCGGCGCCATCTTGCCGATCGGCGAGTGGGTGCTGCGTACCGCCTGCCAGGAAGCCGCGCAGTGGACGTTCCCGCGCAAGATCTCGGTCAACCTGTCGCCGGTGCAGATCACCCACGGCAACCTGGTCACGCTGGTGGCGCAAGTGCTGGAGGAGACCGGGCTGGCGGCCGGACGGCTGGAGCTGGAAATTACCGAGTCGACCATCATCGGCGACAAGGAGCGGGCGTTGGATATATTGCGCCGCATCAAGGCGCTGGGCGTGACCATTGCCATCGACGACTTCGGCACGGGCTACTCCTCGCTCGACACCTTGCGCTCCTTCCCGTTCGACAAGATCAAGCTGGACCGCACCTTTATCGCGGAAATTTCCGACAGCCAGCAGGCCAAGGCCATCATCCGCGCCATTCTGGCACTTGGCCAGAGCCTGGCGATCCCGGTGCTGGCCGAAGGCGTGGAGACCGACGAGCAGCTCAGCCTGCTGCAGGCCGAGGGCTGCGATGAAGCGCAGGGATTCCTGCTCGGTCGCCCGCAGCCGCTCGAGCATTTCCGCCGCGCCCACGCCGTGGTCGGGCCGCGGCTGGTGACGACACAGACACCGGAACGCTAGGCGGCGCATCCGGCGCATCCGGTACGTCTGGCGCTTGCGATGCATCCTGTGCGCGGGTGTCGTGATCTGTGCCTTCATTGCGGTCCCGGCCGCACGCAGCGCCTTCGCCCGGCGGTGGAACTCGCCCGCCCGCCAGCCACTCTCATTGCTTGTCGGCAGCCTCCCGCGCTGCCGCGCGGGTGAAGAACGGGAGGGGCCGTGGCACCACGCATCACCATCGAAGGCGGCCACCCGGCCGGCCAGCCTCATGTGCGCGAGGTGGGCGACCCCACCGGCGGCCAGACACTCGCCCCGCACCGCTTGGCAGGCTGTGCGCATGCCGATCCGCTCACGCCCGCCGATCGCTACCAGGAGTTGTTCGTGGCGGTGCAGATGGGGCGCATATTTCCCGACAGCAAGACCTTCACCGACGCCATGCCCCGGCAGGCCCCGGCCACCATCCTGGCTGCCTACCGCGCTCGCGCCGGCGCCGCCGGCTTCGACCTAGCCGCCTTTGTGCACGAATATTTCGTGGTGCCCGAGGTGCCGCGCAGCTGCTACGAGTCCGACCCCGACCAGCCGCTGGCCGACCATATCGACGGGCTATGGGCGGTGCTGACGCGGCATCCCGCGCAGCACCCGCCGCAATGCTCGCTATTGCCGCTGCCGCATGCCTACGTGGTGCCGGGCGGGCGTTTCTCCGAGCTCTACTACTGGGATTCGTACTTCACCATGCTGGGCCTGGCCGCCAGCGGGCAGGGCGGCTTGCTGCGCGGCATGGCGGACAACTTCTCCTACCTGCTCGACACCTATGGCGTGATCCCCAACGGTACCCGCAGCTACTACCTGAGCCGCTCGCAGCCGCCCGTGTTCGCGCTGATGGTGGAGCTGTTCGAGGACCACGGCGTGCAGCCTGAGCTGGATTTCTTGCCACAGTTGCGCAAGGAGTACGCCTTCTGGATGCGAGGCGCCGACTGCCTCGCGCCGGGGCAATTGTGCCGGCGGGTGGTCAGGCTGGCCGACGGCAGCCTGCTGAACCGCTACTGGGACGAGCGCGACACCCCGCGCGAGGAAGCCTATATCGAAGACATGGGCACGGCCGCATTGGCGGCGCGGCCGGCCGCCGAGGTATTCCGCGACCTGCGCGCCGCGGCCGAATCGGGCTGGGACTTCAGCTCGCGCTGGCAGGAGCCCGGCGGCGGGCTGGAGAGCGTTCGCACCACGGCGATCCTGCCGGTGGATCTCAATTGCCTGTTGTTCAAGCTGGAGCACAAGCTCGCCGAACTGGCCCGGGCCGCCGGCGATGCCGACGCACCGGTCCTGGCCCAGCGCGCGCAGGCCCGCCGGGAGGCCATCGACCGGCTCATGTGGCGCGAGGCAGAGGGCGCCTACTTCGATTTCGACTGGCAACGCCACCACGCCCGCGCCAACCTGACGGCGGCGACCGTGGTGCCGCTCTACGTCGGCGCGGCCACCCCCGCGCAGGCGGCACGGGTGGCGCAAACCGTGGCCGCGAGGCTGCTGCAGCCCGGCGGCATTGCCACCACGGAGCACGTCAGCGGCCAGCAGTGGGACCTGCCCAACGGCTGGGCGCCGCTGCAATGGCTGGCGATCGGCGGGTTTGCGCGTTACGGGCATGCGGCGCTTGCGCGCGAGATCGCCCATCGCTGGCTGTTGACCGTGGCAAGCCTCTACCAGCGTGAGTACAAGCTGGTGGAGAAGTACGCCCTGCAGCCCGGAGAAGACGGCGCGGTAGGCGGCGGGGGCGGCGAGTATCCGCTGCAGGACGGCTTTGGCTGGACCAACGGCGTGGTGCGCAGGCTGCTGCAGGAGCATCCCACGCATGCGGCGTGCCGCTGCCGCGCGGGTGTGAGAAGTCCGTGAATCCGTGAATTCGTGAATCTGTGAAGGCATGAAGGCATGAAGGCATGAAGGCGTGGCTTCAGCGATGGCTGGTGCTGGTTGCCGCCAGCCACCGCGCCACCGTGGCAGCCAGCCAGGCCGGATCGTCGTGCGGCAAATCGTGCCCCGCCCAGGGATGGCGGCGGTGCTGCGCCCCCCAGGCTTCGGCCAGGCGCGCAGAGCACACCGGGTCGACAAGATGATCCGCCGCCGACGACAGCACCAGCGTCGGGCAGGCCGGCGGCGCACCCGGCGCGTGATAGCGTGCCGCGGCCCATAGCTGGCGCAGGGCATTGGCCCGGCTTACCGGCGCGCTGCTGCGAATCGCGCACCATTGCGCCACATCCGTCGCGAAGGCCGCGCTGGCGTTGCAAGTCAGCCGGTAGATGATGCGCTCGCAGTAGGGGGCGTTGTGCCAGCGCAGCGCCATGCCCAGCAGTGCCGGCCAGTTGCGCGGCGGCAGCCGCTCGGCCACGCTGCAAAAGGGCCGCATGCTGGTGTTGACCAGCACCAGCGCGCCGATCTCCTCCGGGTGCCGCCGCGCCCACTCCGCCGCCACCATGGCGCCCAGCGACATCGCCAGCAGCCGGTATGGCCGCGCCAGCCCCTGCCTGGCGGCACGCTCACGCAGGAACCCCACCATGGCAGCCACGTCGGCTGGCGCGCGCCCGGCCGCCTCGACACCATTGCCAGGCAGGTCCAGCATGGTGACGGGCCCGATGTCGGCATTGGTTTGCAGCACACCCGGCAAGACACCCCAGTGGCGGGTTTCGCGCGTCAGGCCGCGCAGCAGTATCCAGTCGCTCATCCGGGCGGCCCCCAGGGCCACAGCGCGTTGGCATGGTCGAGCAATTCCTGGCGGCGTTGCCCGCGTGGCAGCCAGCGCTCGGGCGCGTAGGCCACGCGGGCCAGGAAATCCAGCAGGTTGGCGTGCCGGCGCAGCACGCGCGCGGTGCGGTGCGCCTTGACCGGGTTGAAGAAGCCCTGGCGCGAGAACAACTGGCGGGGATTCTTCTTGATCCACAGCCAGGAACCCAGCTCCAGCGTCATCGGCAGGAAGATATTGCCGGGCGGCGTATGGTCGTAGGCCCAGTCCCACAGGTCGCCGTGCAGCAGGTATTGGCGGCTTTGCGGCTCGAAGGCATAGCCATGGTGGGGATGTGCCTGCTCGAACATGGTCTTGAGAGCAAACATCTCGGGCAGGTGCGGCATCGGCGCGGCGGTCCGCGCGTAGGGAAACCAGATGCTGTCGCCCCAGCCGTAGCCTGAGTGGCAATCCAGCGCGAAGCTCAAGGGCCGGCCCTGCAACTGCTGCTCCACCACACGCAGCATGGCTGCGCTTTCCACCTCCATGGGCGCGCCGAGCTTGCCGCGGTACCACGGCAGCCAGGCCCCCACGCGCTGGCCGCCGGCCAGCAGCGGCACCCGGCCAACCGCGTCTTGCGGCGCGTTGCGCATCAGGTCCACGCCATTGGGGTTGGCGCGCGCGCCCGCCCACATGCCGCCCGGGTTGACGATCGGCATGAACAGCAGCCGCACGGATTGCAACTGGCGCTCCAGCAGTTCGTCCCACTCCAGGCGCCACAGCAGCATGCGCATGTAGTCGAGCAGCAGATGCGTGCCGATGCGCTCCAGGCCATGGATGCCGGCAAAAAAGCCGATGGCGGGCGCGCGCGGATCGTTCGACCCAATGCTGGCGGTGTACAAGGGAAAACGCTGGCCGCCTGCCTGCACCTCGCCGACGCGGCAGGCATCCAGTCGGCTGGCGCCGGCTTCCAGGATGTCCTCCAGTTGCTGCATTTCAGCGAAACTGCCTGCGTTGGGTGGCTGCGCCATGGGCGAAGGCGGCTCCTTGGGGGGCGATGCGATGGTCGATTGTCAGGACGTCAACGTCAATATAGGCGCTGGCAGCCGGTCGGGTTGCAAAAGCGTGCCCGCCATCATCCCCCAGTTTTGTGAAAGCCCCGTGACTGGCGCCGGACTTCAGGCCGTGGCCAGCGCCGGCGCGGGCTCGGCCGAAGCAAACAGCATCAGCAGGGGCCAGCCGCGCGCGTCCGCCAGCGCGCGCAGCGCGGCGTCCGGGTTGGTGGCTACCGGGTGGCTCACGGCTTCGAGCAGCGGAATATCGTTGCGCGAGTCGCTGTAGAACACGGTGCGCTCGAACTGCGCCCACGCCATGCCGAGCGATTCCAGCCATTGCGCCACGCGTGTGATCTTGCCCACCCCAAAGCTCGGCACACCGTCTACCGCGCCCGTGAAATTGCCCGACGCGTCGCGCCCGGCCTCTACCGCCAGCAGGTGCGCCACGCCCAGCGCCTCGGCGATCGGCTCGGTGACGAAGCGGCAGGTGGCGGTGACGATGCAGCAAAGATCGCCAGCGTCCTGGTGCGTGGCCAGCAGCGCGCGCGCCTCAGGGCGGATGGCCGGCGCGATCACGTCGCGCATGAAGCCGCTGCGCAAGCTCTCCAGCCGTGCGTGCGGATGACGCGCCAGCAGGCCCAGGGCGAAGGCGGCGTGGCGGTGGAAGTCCAGGCGTCCGGCGGTGTACTCGGCCAGCCACAGCGCGTTGTTGGCCTCGACTTCGCCGGCATCCGCCGCGCCGGCCTCCACCAGGTAGCGTGCCCATTCATATTCGCTATCGAGCGGTAGCAAGGTGTGGTCGAGGTCAAACAAGGCAAGGCAGGACATGCGCCGTCTCCGGTCGGAAAAGCGGCAAGGATGCCCAACGGCAATGACCCACGGATGAAGCGCGGCGCAAGAATCCCGATACGGCTATCAGGGATTTTTGCCGCTTTTGGCGAAATTGCCGAGGTTGCCGAGGGTGCGTACACCGACTACGCCGCCTTGCGCGGCGCGAGGCATTCCAGGAAAGCGCCGATCAGGCGCGTATGCGTGCGGCCCTGCAGGCAATAGAGGTATTCGTGCAGCACGGGCGGCTGGCTGGCAAACGGCACAACGCACAGCGCCGGGTCGCGCGGCACTTCCCCCAGTGGCACCACGCTCGCGCCAAGGCCCTGGCGAATGGCTTCATAGATGGCTTCGCGGCTGCCGATGACGGTGCTGGCCGGCAGCGGCAAGCCGGCGTCATCCAGCGCGGTCTCGGTGGCCTTGCGCGTCATCGAGCCGTGCTCGCGGATCAGCAGGTGGCAGGTGGCCAGCTGCGCCAGGCTGACGCTGGGCGCGCGCGCCAGCGGGTGGGCGGGGTTGACCACCAGCACCATGGGGTCGGTGGCCAGCGTGATGCGGGCAAGCCTATCGTCGACGACGGCGTGCGAGGAGACGGCGACGTCGATGCGGTACTCGATCAGCGCATCCAGCATCTGCTGCGAGTTGCCGATATCGATGCTGATCTCGATGGCGGGATAGCGTTCGCGAAACGCGGCCACGCTCTTGAGGATGTAATAGGGCCCGGTAGCGCCGATGCGCAGGTGGCCGAGATGCAGGTTGCCGGCATTGCGCAGCAGGAAATCCGCGCTGCCTTCGTGCTGCATCAACTGCTCCACCACCGGCATCAGGGCCACGCCGACGTCGCTCAGGTCGACCCGGCCAGCGCGCCGGTAGAACAGCTCCACGCCGTAGTTCTCTTCCAGCTGGCGGATGCGGCCGGTGACCGTGGGCTGGCTTACGCGCAGCTGCTTGGCGGCGGTGGTGATGCTGCCCTGCCGTGCCACTTCATAGAACGTCGTCAGCAGGTCGCCGAGCATGGGGGGATTTCCGTGGGGATTGCGTAAGCGCGCCAGTCTAGCGGCGATTTATGACAGTTCTTCGCCGCGCGGCCACGGGCGTGGCGGCGCGGCGGCGCGGTGAACAGGCAGGGGTAGCCGGCAAGCCCGGGCCGGCGCGTGCGGCCCGGGCTGCGTTCAGGGCACGGCCCGTGCGGGCTTGCCCTGAGCCGGGTCGGAGACGGCGTCGGCGCCCGTTTCCAGGCGGCCGGCAAAGCGGCGCCGGAAGCTGCCCTGGGTGGTGGTCACGACGAAGTCGTACCAGTTGCCCTGCAGCCCCACCGGCCAGTGCTGGTCGAGCTGCTTGCCGGCCGGGATGTCAAAGGTCCAGGGGCCGTCATCGCGGTAGGCGGCGGGCGTGACGGTGAAGGTGCAGGCGTTGGTGCCGGTATTGATCATGGTCAGGTAGACGGCGGCATTGGCGATGTCGTAGCACACCCGGATTTCCGGCGCGGTGCCGCCAGCAGCGACCACCGTGCTGACGTCGCCCTGGAAGGCGCGGTGGAAGCCGTTCGGGCCCAGTACCCACAGGTCGTACTTGCCGTTGTCGGTGGCGAAAACGTCCCAAACGCCGTTAAGCTGCTTGCCCGGTTCGACCGCATAGCGGCGCGGCACGCGGTCCAGGTGCAGGCGGTCATACACGTGGAAGACCGCGGTGGCAGTGCCGGTGTTGCTGAACAGCAGCCACATGCCCTTGGTTTTGGGATCCGGGCGGCCCGGATCCTCGCGGCCGCTGACATGCAGCTCGTAAGGCAGCGCGCGCGAGGGCCGCGTGCCCACCGGCTGGGTGGCCGGGTTGGCGGCCTGGAAGGCTACGGTCGGCAGCGCTACCTGTGGCTTGCCGTCCTGAGCCGTTCGCACCTGGTCGGCATCGGTCTTGGCGCGGTTGGGGAGCACAGGCAGCGCCGCGCTGTTCGGGCTGACGAAGTTGAACGCCGACAGCATGTCGCCGCAGATGGCGCGGCGGTACGGGCTGATATTGGTTTCGGCGACGCCGAAGCGCGCCTCCAGGAAACGCAGCACCGAGGTGTGGTCGAATACCTGCGAATTGACCCAGCCGCCACGGCTCCACGGCGAGACCACGTACATTGGCACGCGGGGGCCGGGGCCATAGGGATGCATGTCGGTGTGGTACTCGCCGTCGGTGGCGACGGTGGATTGGCCGGCGAGCGCGCCGTTGGCGTCGTAGGCGGGCGCACACGGCGGCGGCACATGGTCAAAGAAGCCGTCGTTCTCGTCGAAATTGATCAGCAGGACGGTCTTGCTCCAGACGGCCGGGTTGGCCGTCAGCGCATTGAGCACTTCCTGCGTGTACCAGGCACCTTGCACCGGGCTGGAAGGCCCCGGGTGCTCGGAGTAGGTTGCCGGTGCCACGATCCACGATACCTGCGGCAGGCTGCCCGCCGCGATATCGTCCTTCAGCGCCTGCAGGAAGCCGCCGTCCGGCATGGTGTTGCCGATGCCCTTGATAAGCGGGTTGATGACGTCGTCGGCGATGGTATAGGCCGGGTAGGGGCTGCCATTGGACGTATTGCCCCGCGCCTCGTTGGCCTTGCGGTACTGCACGAAGCCCGCCAGCGGGTTGTCCGTGAAGTTGTCCGGCATGTTCTGGTACAGCTTCCAGCTCACGCCCGCCGCCTGCAGGCGTTCCGGATACGTGGTCCAGCGGTAGCCGCCGGTGGAGGCGCCCATGGAGTCGCCGCTGTTGTCGATCACCGGGCCGCCATTGGCGCCGGTGGGGTCGTTGGTGCCGGTCCAGTGGAACAGGCGGTTGGTGTTGGTGCCGCCATGGAAGCCGCAGTGGTAGGCGTCGCACAGCGTGAAGGCGTTGGCGAGTGCGAACTGGAAATCCAGCTCGGTCTGGGTGTAGTAGCCCATCGACTGGGTGTTCTTGTAGGTGGGCCACTTGTTCATGCGGCCCAGGTCCCACGCGTTTTGCGCATCGGGGTAGCTGTGCGGCGTGCCGCTGACGCGCTGCGCATTGCCGGCCGTGCTGTCGAGGTGATACGGCTGCACGATGCGGTTGGTGTAGGCCTGCTGCCAGACATTGAGTCCGCCGGCCAGCGGGATCGGGAAGCGATCGCCAAAGCCGCGCACGCCCTGCAGGGTGCCGAAGTAATTGTCGAAGGAGCGGTTCTCCTGCATCAGGATCACCACGTGCTCCACGTCGCGGATGGTGCCGGTGGCGTTGTTGGCGGGAATCGCCAGCGCGCGCCGGATCGAGGGCGGGAAGGCGGCCAGCGCCGCGGTGGCGGCGGCGCTGCCGCCGGCCATCTTGAGGAATTTGCGTCTGCTGTGAAGGCTCATCTTTGTTTTATGCTGGACTGTTCGGTTTGTGCTGGACGTGCGGCCGGCGCTTGCCGTGGGGCTATGGCGCGCAGCGCAATTGCGGCGTGACCGCGGGCGGTTGTCCGGGTTGGGCCGGGTCGGCGGGCTTGCTGTCGGTGGAGTCGCCGCCGCAGGCGGCCAGCGCGGCGCACAGCGCCAGTGCCGCCAGCCAGCCTGGCCGTGCGAGGGAGGAAATCGAAGGCTTCATGGTCACGTTTGCTCTCGTGGGAGGAATCAGGGATTAAGCGTGGACAGCGGCTGGTGCGAACCGGCGATCGATTGCAGCTCGGCAAGGCTGAGCTGGCGTGTCCACATGGCCAGGTCGTTGAACTCCATCACGCCCTTGAGCGCGCCGCCGTTGTTCGGCACATAGGCATGCGTGGCATCGTCATTGAGGCCCCAGACCTTGGTGGCGAGCCCGTTGAGCTTGGTCACGTCGGTGTTGACGATGGCCATGTTCTCGGCCTTCTGCAACCCGAGGACCGGGTCCATGACGTAGGCGCTGAACGTCTTGGCCGTGGCATTGATCGACAAGGCCAGGTAGGTCCACTGGTTGGCGCTGAACGTCATGCCCTTGATGTCGTCGCGCTTGCCGCCGCTGCCGATGTTGAAGCTCACCGAGCAGCTGCCCCACAGACCGATTGCGATGCCCGGGTTGCTGCCGGAGGTCCAGTTCTTGTTCGACAGGATCGGCTCGCCGGTGCCGTTGCCTTGGGTGCAGTCGGACCTGAACCAGAAGCCGATGGTGAACTGCGGGCTGAGCGCGATATCGGCGCCGCTCTGGGTGAGCTGGTAGGCATCGATTCTCGAATCGACCTTCAGCGCCTTGCCGCCGAAGTTGTCGCTGCTCAGCGAGCCGCCATCGGTGCCGGGGACCCAGGGGCCGATGGTGGTCGCGCCCTTGCTGTCGGTTGCCGGCAGCGTCTCGAAACTGTAGTAAGCGGCCAGGTTGTTGCGCAGCGTGTCAGCCAGCACGATCGGTTTGACGTAGTTGATCTGCGCCAGCAACGCGGTGGGCACCCCGTTGCGCACCAGCGTGTAGTTGAGGCGGTACAGACCGCTGGCCGGCGCGGCGATGGTTTTGTCCTCATAGGTGGACGTGCCGGCGGGCAGCGTGGCGATCTGTACGCCGTCGCGCAGCAGGGTCATGTTGCCGGTGGCGGTGGTGGGGTTCTGCCATGACAGCACCACCGAGGTATTGGTGTTGCCCACCACGGACTGCAAGGCCCGCACGCCTGCCGTGCCGGCCAGGGCGGAGCCGTCGATCTGGTACGAGGCGGCGGGCAGGGCCACGCCAACGTGCGCGAGCACGGTCGGCAGCAGGTCGGCCTCGGTCGGCAGCGCCGCCAGCGCGTCCGCATTGGCGGGCGCGGCCGGCAGGTTGCTGGCCACCGCCGTGTTGAAGGGCTTGTTGAGCGCGATGAAGGTGGTGCGGTTTTGTACCGTCGGCAGCGTGGTGGTGGAGCCCGTCGCGTCCAGGCCGTGACTGGTGGTCACGACGACCAGCCAGTCTTCGTTGGCATTGGCCTGGCGGCGCGCCTGCACGGCAGCCAGCAGCTTGCCCAGCGACTGGTCGAAGCCGGACAGCGCGGTGGCGTAGCCGCCGTTCTGGAAGCCTTGGCTGGCTGCGGCCAGGTCAGGCGCGCTGAACTGGGTGAAGACCACGTCGTAGCCAGACTGCACCAGCTTCACACCCTCTTGCGCCACGCAGTTGTCGTCAGCGGTGCAGTCGCGCATCGAATCGAGATTGCCCGCGGCCACGTCGGCCTTGAGCAGTGCCGGCAGCACGGGCGCGCTGGTAGCGGCGCCGCGGCGCAGCCGGCTCGAGCCGGCGTTGGCGCGCAAGTACTGGAACAGGCTCGGCGTGCGCATGCCGGTAGCCACGGCAACGTCGTCGCTGACGCCGTGGCGGTTGGCCCAGTTGCCGGCGAGGACCGTGGCCCAGCTCGGGCCGGCAAGCGGCGCTTGCTCGGTGGTGGTGCCGAGGCGGCCACCGGTCGACGCCGGCGTGACCGACAGCGTGGCCAGGTTGGGCAACGTGCGCTGGGCGATGCCGTTTTGCAGCTGGCTATAGGTGGCGCCGTCCACGCCGACCAGCAGCACTTTCTTGCTGGCAACTCCACCGCCGCCCGTGTTGTTCTGATCGGGGGCCACCACTGCCGCCGTGTCGCTGCCGCCACCGCCGCATGCCGCTACCGTGCCCGCCAGGGCCAGGCTGCATGCCATGCGTGCCTGCTGTTTCCATGCCATATCCGGTTCCTCTTTTCTGTTGTCCAACGCGGCGCGCCGCCCCGGCGGCGCGTCCGATCACGCTCCCCGTGACGCGTTGGCAGAGTAAGAAAAGGGGTTGTCATGCGGGTGACAGGGAGGCAAAGAATGCTGATGCGCCCATTTGCATTCTTGATGGGATAGGCACGCAGAGGCGCAGCCCCTGCCTGGATGGCGGGCTGGAGGACGTGGCAAGCGAGGAAATCGCGGCGTCAGGAATGACCGCGGAGGACGACGACGGGAGGGGAAACGAGGCGTAATGCGACGCACATGGCGACGCATTTGGCGACGCATTTTGCGACGCGTATTGCGAGGATCAAACGTGCTGCGTTGCCCTTGTCATGGCGACGTGGGCAACGCAGCGGCGGCGAGCGCCGCGGATGTCAGGCCTTGGCTGTTTGCGGGGCTGCGCCGCTAGCCTGCGTGCTCGGGCGGCGGACCATCAACGCCAGCAGTGCAGCTACCACGCACGCCGCGCCCGCGGCGTACAGCGCCGGTGTGTAGGTCAGCAGCAAGGTACGGGTAAGGCCCGCGCCAAACGCAGCCGTGGCGGCGCCGACCTGGTGGGCGGCAAAGATCCAGCCGAACACCATCGGCGCGCGCTCCTTGCCGAACACCGAACCCGCCAGCCTGACCGTGGGCGGCACCGTGGCGATCCAGTCCAGGCCATAGAACATGGCAAAGATGGACAAGCCGTACAGCGTGAATGTGGAGTGGGGCAGCCAGAACAGCGACAGGCCGCGCAGGCCGTAGTACCAGAACAGCAGCTTGCGGCAGTCATAGCGGTCCGACAGCCAGCCCGAGAGAATGGTGCCGACAAAGTCAAACGCGCCCATCATCGCCAGCGCGCCGGCTGCCGGCACGGCGGCCATGCCGAAGTCCGCGCACAGCGAAATGAAGTGCGTCTGGATCAGGCCGTTGGTGCTCAGCCCGCAGATGAAGAAGGTGCCGGCCAGGATCCAGAAGGTCTGGTTGCGGGCGGCGTCGCGCAGCACCACGAAGGGCCCGCGCAAGGTCAGCGGCGTGGGCGCGCTGGGTGGTGCCGGCGCGGCTTGCACATGCACCGGCACCTCACCGAACGCAGCCAGGCCCACATCGGCCGGACGGTTGCGCATGAAGCAGAACACTAGCACGGCCAGCACCGCGCAGGCGCCCAGCACCGGCACCACCGCGATGCGCCAGCCCATATGCTCGATCAGCCAGGCGGCCACGGGCAGGAACGCCAGCTGGCCGGTGGCCGAGCTGGCGGTCAGGATGCCGATCACCAGCCCGCGGCGCGCGCTGAACCAACGGCTGGCGACCACGGCTGCAAGCACCAGCGCGGTCAGGCCAGAGCCGACGCCGAGCATCAGGCCCCAGGCAATGAACAACTGCCACAGCTCGGTGGCGACAGTGGCCAGCGCCATGCCGCCGGCAATCAGCGCCAGCGCGGCCCACACCACATTGCGCACGCCGAAACGCTCCATCAGGATTGCCGAGAACGGGGCCATCAGGCCAAACAGCGCAAAGCGAAACGCGAGGATGGATGAGATCTGATCCGTGTCCCAGCCCATCTCGCGCGTCAGCGGCTTGAGGAAGGCGCCGGGCAGGCCGAGCGCGGCCGAGGTGGTGAGCATCACGCAGAAGGTGAGGGCCGCGATCAGCCACGCGTAGTGGATGCCGCGCCGGTCGAGCCGGCTGGAAAGCGCTTGAGCGAACATGGGTCGGGTTCCGGGGGGGCGTTCGGTTTGTCGTGGGGCGTTGGCCCTTGCTGTTACTGCGGATTCGGGCCCAGCAGCATGTCGCGCGCCGCGGCCAGGATGTCTTCGGAAAGGGCATCGCCCTCGGTGGCACGTGCCAGCGTCATGGCGCCTACCAGCATGGCCAGCTCTCCCAGCGCCAGCTTGCGGCGCTCGGCCGGGTCGGCGTGCTCGACCGTCTTCATCCAGTCCTCGACCATGGTCTTGAAGCCGTCGATGTAGACCTGGCGCACCGGCTTGTCCGCCGGCTCGCGGGCAATGTCGCCGGCGAGTGCCACCGCCGCGCAGCCATCGCCGGGGTTGGTGCAATGCGCCGTGGTGAGGTAGGGCTCCACCAGGCTGGCGCGCATCGCTTGCTTGTCGCCTTGGGCGCGTTCGATGCCGCGCGACCAGCGCCGCGCGGATTCCTCGAAGGCGCGCTTGCTCGCCAGCGCGGCCAGCGCGTCCTTGGACGAGAAGTGCCCATAGAAACCACCGTGCGTGAGGCCGGCGCTGGCCATCAGTTCGGCCACGCTCACGCCGTTCAGGCCGCGCTCGCGGAATAGCTTGGAAGAGGCCTGCTCGATGGCTTCCCTGTGCTTGTCTGCCTGCTCTCGTGATGCGCGCGCCATATCGGGCTCTCTTGCAGAAACTTTGCTTGACCGGATTTTATATGACGACCATAATTTATTCAATAAATGTTGGTCATCATTTAAACCGGCGTCGCCGTGCGGCATCCCGGATGCGGGCAGCGTCGCTTTTCCTTTCCTCTTTTTCCTCTGTCTCAGGAGAATCCGTCATGCAGAACTTGTTCGATCTCACCGGCCGCGTTGCCGTCATCACCGGCTCCACCAAGGGCATGGGCCTGGAAATGGCGCGCGCGCTGGGTGCCTCCGGCGCCGCGCTCGTGGTATCCGGCCGCGACCAGGCCACTTCCGAGTCGGTAGCGGCCACCCTGGACGGCGAGGGCTTCAAGGCCAAGGGCATCGCTTGCGATATCGGTAACGTGGAGAGCGTCAAGGCGTTTGCCAGGCGAGCGCTGGACGCCTACGGCCGCGTGGATGCGTTGGTGCTGAACGCGGCGGGCAGCGGCACGGCTGGCGCGCTGCTGAGCCAGGGCCCGGAAGTGTTCGAGCAAGCCATGGCCGGCAATGTGCGAGGCAACCTGGTGCTGGTCAATGCGTTGGCGCCGCAGATGATCGAGCGTGGCGACGGCGCCGTCATCTTCATGTCGAGCATCGCCGCCAAGCGCGGCTCGGCCATGCTTGGCATGTACAGCATCACCAAGGCCGCGACGGACGGCGCGGTGCGCAGCCTGGCGCTGGAGCTCGGGCCGAAGGGGATCAACGTGAATGCGATCAACCCCGGACCGGTGCGCACGGAGTTCTCGCGCGAGGCGCTATGGGGTAACCCGGAGCAGGAGGCGCGCCTGGCCGCCGCGATTCCGATGCGGCGGATTGGCGAGGCGAAGGATGTGGCGGGGCTGGCGGTGTTGCTGGCGTCGCCAGCCGGGCGCTTTATCCATGGCCAGAGCATCGGCGTGGATGGCGGGCTCTCGGCGTGAGCCGTTGAGGGTCAACGGTCAACGGTAAAAGGTAAAAGGCCAACGGCCAACGGTCAAAGCTCAACGGCTAGAGGATCGCGCCCCGCAGGTGCCGGGGCGCGCACGCCCCTCAGCTATGCATGCCCGCCAGCCGCATCAGCAGGCGCAGCAGCAAAGCCGCCACGCCCAGCGCGGCCACGCTGGCCACCCAGATCAGCACCATCCAGCCGAGCCGCTTGAGCCACGGCCTGGGCGGGCCATCCGGCGATTGTCCGCGGTGTTGCGTCGCTGGCATCAGTGATACCCCTCGCCGTGTTTTACCTTGCCTCGGAACACGTAGTAAGCCCACACCGTGTACATCAGGATGAAGGGAATGATGAACAGCGCGCCTACCAGCGCAAATCCCTGGCTTTGCGGTGGCGAGGAGGCGGCCCAGATCGAGATATCCGGGGGCACGATATTCGGCCATACGCTGATCGCCAGCCCGCTATAGCCCAGGAAGACCAGCGCCAGCGTGTACATGAACGGCGCCAGGTGCGCGTGCTGCTGCAACGAGCGGATCAGCCGGTACATGGCAAACGCCACCAGCAGCGGCACCGGCGAGAACCAGAACAGGTTGGGCAGGCTGAACCAGCGCTCGGCAATGCGCGGCTGCGACAGCGGCGTCCAGATGCTGATTACCGCGATGACAGCCAGCAACACCCAGGCCAGCTTGCCGGTGAGTTCCAGCATGCGCTCATGCAGCTTGCCTTCGGTTTTCATGATCAGCCAGGTGCTGCCCAGCACGGTGTACGCCACCACCACGCCAATGCCGCAGAACAGCGGGAAGGGCTGCAGCCAGTCCAGCGGGCCGCCCGAGAAAGTGCGCCCGGTCACCTTGATGCCGTCGATATACGCGCCCAGCGAAACGCCCTGGAAGAACGCCGCCACCAGCGAGCCGCAGATAAACGCCTTGTCCCACACGTGGCGCTCGCGGTCATTGGCCTTGAAGCGGAACTCGAACGCCACGCCGCGAAAGATCAGCCCCAGCAGCATGAAGATCAGCGGCAGGTAGAGCGCGCTGAGCACCACCGAGTAGGCCAGCGGAAACGCGGCCAGCAGGCCCGCGCCGCCCAGCACCAGCCAGGTCTCGTTGCCGTCCCACACGGGTGCCACCGTGTTCATCATGACGTCGCGGTCATGGCGGTCCGGCACGAAGGGATACAGCATGCCGATGCCCAGGTCGAAACCGTCCATCACCACATACATCATCACGCCAAAGAAGATGATGACGGCCCAGATCAGAGAGAGGTCGATGCCCATGATGATCAGCTCCTGCTATCGGCCAGGCGGTTGGTGGAAGCGACCGCGCCAGGTACATCGCCTGGATCGTCCACCGCGGAGAGCGGTCGCGCCGGCGTGCCTTCCACGGCGTGTCCGCCATCGGGTTCCGGATCGCCCTCATGCTCGACCGGGCCTTTGCGCACCAGCCGCATCATGTAGGCGATGCCCACGCCGAAGACGAAGAAATAAGCCACCACGAACAGCGCGAGCGAGAACGCCAGCTCCGGCACGCCGTGCGGCGAAACCGCGTCGGCGGTGCGCATCACGCCGTAGACGACCCACGGCTGGCGCCCGATCTCGGTGGTGAACCAGCCGGCCAGGATCGCGATCAACCCGGTCGGGCCCATCCATAGCGCCATGCGCAGGAACGCGCGCGCGTGGAACAGCTTGCCGCCCCGGCGCAGCACGAGGCTCCAGAGGCCGAGCAGGATCATCAGCATGCCCAGCCCCACCATCACGCGGAAACTCCAGAAGATGATGGTGGAGTTGGGCCGGTCCTCCGGCGCGAACTCCTTCAGGCCCTGGATCTGGCCGTCCAGGCTATGGGTGAGAATAAGGCTGCCCAGGCGCGGGATTTCCACCGCGAAGCGGGTTTCCTCGCGCGCCATGTCGGGCCAGCCGAACACGATCAGCGGCAGCGGCTCGTCGCCGTGGTTTGCCCAGTGGCCTTCGAGCGCGGCGATCTTGGCCGGCTGGTGCTTGAGCGTGTTGATGCCGTGCATGTCGCCAATGACGGCCTGGATCGGCGCCACGATCAGCAGCATCCACATGGCCATCGACAGCATCTTGCGGATGGCCGGGTTATCGCGCCGGCGCAGCAGGTGCCAGGCGGCAGAGGCGCCCACGAACAGCGCGGTGGCGAGGAAGGCCGCCACGCTCATATGCAAGAGGCGGTAAGGGAACGACGGGTTGAAGATCACTGCCAGCCAGTCCACCGGCACCACGCGGCCATCGACGATCTCGTAGCCCTGCGGGGTTTGCATCCAGCTATTGGAGGCCAGGATCCATGTCGCCGAGATCAGGGTGCCGAGCGCCACCATCAGCGTGGCGAAGAAATGCAGGCCGGGGCCGACCCGGCTCCAGCCGAACAGCATCACGCCSAGGAAGCCSGCCTCMAGGAAGAACGCGGTCAGCACCTCGTAGGCCAGCAAGGGGCCGGTCACGCTGCCGGCGAAATCCGAGAAGAAGCTCCAGTTGGTGCCGAACTGGTACGCCATCACCAGCCCCGACACCACGCCCATGCCGAAGTTGACGGCAAAGATCTTGGACCAGAAATGATAGAGGTCGCGGTAGACCGTGTTTTGCGTGCGCAGCCAGCAGCCTTCCAGCACGGCGAGGTAGCTCGCCATGCCGATGGTGATGGCCGGGAAGATGATATGGAAGGAAATCGTGAAGCCGAACTGGATCCGTGCCAGGTCGAGCGCGCTCAAGCCAAACATGTCGTGATCTCCGTGGGGCATTGGGAACGGGCTTGGCCGGCCAGTTCGGGGGCGGTCCATTCACGTTGCGTTTCAGGCGCACGCGTACATAGAGTAGACCACAGGCCGAGCGCATAGAGGTGCTCTTTTTCGTGGGCCGGCTGGCGTGGCGAATGGCCCGGGGATGTTGCTCGCAAAACGAAACCCGCCGAGGCGGCCGGGTTTGATGCAGGGATGTCCATGGATGGGGCAGCAGTGAGGCTGGGAGATTGGCGGCATGCCATGGACAACATGCTACCGGTAGCTTGCGGCAGATAACAGAAGCAACGGCTCGGAAAAAGACCGGATCAGATTTGAGGGGGCGTCTTGTTTCGGAACACGGCTCAGCGGCCGAGCCGTCGCCGGGCGTGCTGCCGGCGACGCACTTCATCGTAGTGTAGCCATCCTGGCCATCGGCGAGGAGATCGTTGGAGATGACGGCATAGATCCTGGCCGGGTCCGCCGTTCTGGATCGAGATGTCGGCATTGAAGAAGGCCTTCCCGCGCTCCAGGAACGCTTGTGCCACCAACTGCTGCACGTCGCCGCCGCGGGTCGATCGGCTCGGGCAGCGGTACGCCCTTATTCGTCGATCAACTTCGGATCCCAGGCAAACACGGTCTGTTTCTGCTCGCCAAGCCGCTCGATGCCCAGGGTGATGACGTCGCCCGGCTTCAGGAACTGGGGCTGCGGCTTCTTGCCCATGCCCACGCCGGGTGGCGTGCCGGTGGTGATCAGGTCGCCCGGCTCCAGCGTCATGAAACGGCTCAGGTAACTGACCAGCTGGGCCACCGTGAAGATCATGGTGCGGGTGTTGCCGGTCTGCTGGCGTTCACCGTTCACGTCGAGCCACATCGAGAGGTCTTGCGGGTCGCCGACCTCGTCGGCGCTCACAAGCCACGGGCCGATGGGGCCGAAGGTGTCGCATCCCTTGCCCTTGTCCCAGGTGCCGCCACGCTCGAGCTGGTACTCGCGTTCCGACACATCGTTGATTGTGCAGTAGCCCGCCACGTGGTTCAGGGCATCGGCCTCGCTGACATAGCGGGCGCGGGTGCCGATCACCACCCCTAGTTCCACCTCCCAGTCGCTCTTGACCGAGCCCTGCGGCAACACGACCGGGTGATTGCAGCCCACGGCCGAGTCGACCGTCTTGGTGAAGACAATCGGTTCCTTGGGGATCGGCATGTTCGCTTCGGCGGCGTGGTCCGCGTAGTTCAGACCGATGGCAATGAACTTGCGCATGCCGGTCCATGGCACGGCCAGACGGCCCTGTGGGACGATGGGCAAGGTGCTGGCATCGAGGCTGCGCAGGGCCGCCATGCCGGGCTGGGACAAGGTGCCGGGGACGATGTCGGGCAGCACCGGGCTGAGGTCGCGAACCGTGCCGTCCGTATGCAGCAGTGCGGGCTTTTCTTGGCCCTTGGGGCCGTGGCGAAGCAGTTTCATGGTTGAATTGGGAGCTTAGTTGGACCAACCGCCGTCAATGATCTGGGCGGTACCTGTTGTGAAAGAGGATTCGTCGCTGGCCAGGTAGACGGCCAAGGCCGCAATTTCTTCGGCTCGCCCCAGGCGAGCCATGGGCTGGCGCTCCACGAAGCCCGCCTCGACCTGGGCGAGCGTCTGGCCGGTGGCTTGTGCCTGGGCCGTGATGCGCTCCAGCAGCGACGGTGACATCACCGTGCCGGGACAAATGGCATTGCATCGGATCCCTTTGCCGACAAAGTCGGCAGCGACGGCTTTGGTCAGGCCGATGACGGCGGCCTTGGTGGTGCCGTACACGAATCGGTTGGGGGCGCCTTTGATGCTCCCCGCGACGGATGCCACATTGATGATGGACCCGTCGCCTCGCTCCAGCATGCCTGGCAGGAAGGCCCTGATTGTGCGAAATTGGGCGCGCACGTTGAGGTCGAATGCAAACGTCCACTCGTCTTCCGTGCACTCGAGCAGGTTGCCTGCGTGGACGAAGCCTGCCGCATTGAAGAGCACGTCAACCGGGCCTGCAGCCTCTGCTACGTCGCGAATGGCCTGGGCATCGGTGACATCCAGGACGTGGGTGCCGCAAGCAATTTCCTGGCGCAAGGAAGCTAGTGCCTCCTGGTTGATATCCGTCGCGATCACGCGCGCGCCCTGCGCGGCGAAAGCGATCGCAGTCGCTCTGCCGATGCCTTGTCCGGCCGCGGTGACGAAGGTGGTTTTTCCAGCCAGTCGGAGTGTCATGACGATGCTTCGAGTGAGTTCAGGGGTTGCTTTGGGCACTGAAACGCCGTGCTGTTCAGCGCGGAACGAGCAGCTTGCTTCCGGGCACGATGTCGCGTCGATGGGTAAACGGTCCGGTCAGATCACCTTGCCCGGGTTCAGCAGCGCCTGCGGATCGAGCGCCTTCTTGATGACTCGCATCAGCTCGATCTCCTCGGGCGAGCGCGCATGGCCAAGCCATTGGCGCTTGAGGGTGCCGATGCCGTGCTCGGCCGAGACCGTGCCGCCGTACTCACGCACCAGGCCGTACACAATGCCGTCGACCAGTGCCTTGGGCTGCTCTGCCGCGCCAGGCTGATAGACGATGATATGCAGATTGCCGTCGCCGATGTGGCCGTAGAACAGGGCCCGGACGCTGGGGATGCGGGCATGGAGTACCTCGCGGCAGCGGCGCGCGTAGTCGTCCATGCGAGCCACCGGCAGGCCGATGTCAAAGGCCAGGTGGCCTGGCCACAGCGGGTGCAGTTCGCCGCTGGCATCGCGGATGCGCCAGAACGCGCGGCCGTCGGCCAGCGACTGCGCGAGTGCCGCATTGGAAACCACGCCCGACTCCAGCAGACCGCCCAACCAAGCCTCGAAGCGCTGCGCGTCGTGCACTGGGTCGGTTCCCAGCGCCTCGACCAGCACGTAGGCGCCGTGGGCCGTGTCGTCGCCCTCGAGGGGGTCCCGCACCCCTGGGGCCTGGGTGGTGGCGAACTGCCAGTAGTCGGGCCACATGACCTCGAAGGCCGAAAGTAGCGGCCCCAGGTTCTGGCGCGCCGAGTTCAGCAGCGTCAGCACGTTGTCGTAGTCCTTGGCGGCGCAGATCGCCACCATGGCCGAGGCCGGCTTGGGGAACATCCTGAGTACCACCCGTGTGATGATGCCCAGCGTGCCCTCGCTGCCGATGAACAGGTGCTTGAGGTCGAAGCCCGCGTTGTTCTTGATCATCTTGTTGAGGCTGGTGACCACGGTGCCATTCGGCAGCACCACCTCGATGCCCAGCACCATCTCGCGCGCCATGCCGTAGCGGATCACGCGGTTACCGCCGGCATTGGTCGACAGGTTGCCGCCAATCGCGCACGAGCCGCGTGCGCCCAGGTCCAGCGGGCAGAAGAAGCCGGCGGCGGTGGCAGCCTGCTGGATGGTCTCCAGGGGGGTGCCAGCCAGCGCGGTCATGGTGGCCGAGGCCGAATCGACCTCCTCGATGCCCGCCATGCGTTCCAGCGACAGGGCCACCTGACCCGCCGAGGCGCGCGCGCCACCGCACAGGCCGGTTAGCCCGCCTTGGGGCACCACGCCCACGCCGTGTTCATGGCAGATGCGCACCGCGGCGGCCACCCCTGCCGTGTCGGCGGGGCGAACCACGGCCAGGGGGCGGCTGGCCGGCAGGCCGCTGTAGTCGTTGTGGTTGCGCACCGGCACGTCGTTGCCGGCGAGCACGGCCAGCGGGCCCAGCTCGGCAAGCAGGGCATCGATGACCGAAGAGGATTGAGGGGTCTGGTTCATGGCAGGAATCGGAGTGAATATAAGCAATCTGCAAACTGGGGGGCGGCGCGGTCATTGAGCCAACCTGGGGCCCGATCGACCGCGTGCCTCACCCCACGAACCACCGCAGCGGTGCCATCACGGTCTGCGGGAAGGCCACCATGATGAACAGTACGGCGAACTCGGCCAGCATGAAGGGCAACACGCCCTTGGTGACTTCGTCCATCTTCATGCGGCCCACGCCGGCCACCACGTTGAGGATGGTGCCCACCGGCGGCGTGATCAGGCCGATCGAGTTGTTGATGATGAACAGCACGCCGAAATAGATCGGGTCGATGCCGGCAGCCTTGATGACCGGCATCAGCACTGGGGTCATGATCAGGATGGTCGGCGTCATGTCCATCGCAGTGCCGACCAGCATCACCAGCACCATGATCGCGATCAGCAGCAGGGTCTGGTTGTCCATGAAGGGCTTGAGCAGTTCCACCATCTGGGCCGGCAGGTTGGCCACGGTGATGAGCCACGATGACACCATCGCGGCGGCCACCAGGAACATGACCACAGCGGTGGTCTTGGCCGCCGTGGTGAAGATCGGGAGCAGTGCGCTCAGCGGCAGCTCACGGTACACCACACTGGCCACGAACAGCGAGTACACGGCGGCCACCACCGCGGCCTCGGTCGGGGTGAAGACGCCCATGCGCAGGCCCACCAGGATGAACACCGGCAGCATCAGCGCCCAGAGGGATTCGCGTGCACATTGCCAGATTTCAGCCTTGGTCTTTTTCTCGGGCAGGACCAGGTCTTCCTTGCGGCCGAGCCACCACCAGGCCGCAGCCAGGCCGACGCCGATCATGACGCCAGGGAAGATGCCGGCAATGAACAGCTTGCTGATCGAGACGTTGGCGGTGACGCCGAAGATCACGAAGCCGATGCTTGGGGGGATGATCGGGCCGATCACGCCGGAGGCCGCGATCAGGCCACCCGAAACTTCTTTCTTGTGGCCTGCCTTGATCATCATCGGCAGCAGCAGCGCGGTCAGCGCTGCGGCGTCCGCCACGGCGGAGCCCGACAGGGCCGACAGCAGGCAGGCGGCCAGAATCACCACATAGCCCAGGCCACCCTTGACATGGCCGACGATCGCCAGCGCGAAGTTCACGATGCGCTGCGAGAGGCCGCCGACGTTCATGATTTCGCCCGCCAGCATAAAGAAAGGCACGGCCAGCAACGGGAAACTGTCGGCGCCATTGATGAAGTTCTGCGCCAGGATCTGCGCGTCGAACAGGTCGAGATGCCACATCAGGGCCACGCCGCTGGCCAGCAGCGCGTAGGCGATCGGAATGCCGAGCGCCATGGCGCCGGTGAGGCCGCCGAGAAAGATCAGTACGGTCATGTTGAGGTCTCCGGTTCTTTTTCTTGTTTCTTATCTGCGTGAGTGAGGCAGCGGCGTGTCGCCCAGGGGGGAGTGGCTTTGCGAGCCGCCGGCAGCGCTCTCGCGCGCTAGCTCGGCCTGGAGGGCCTCGAGCTCGGCCTGTTCCTCGGACTCCTTGACCATCACCAGCTCTTCATCGCTGAGCTGGCCGGTCAGCGCGCGCAGCAATTGCAGCATCAGCAGGAAGCCGGCGCAGACCGAGAACGCTACCCCCGAGCTGTAAAAGATGGCCACCGAGGCCCCGGTGACCGGCGCTTGCACGTCCCAATTGATCTTGGCCTGTTGCCAGCTACCGTCGAAGAACAGCCAGGTGATGTAGAGCATGAGCAGGTGACCCAGTACCAGGCAGACCTTTTTCCCCATTACCGGCAGGCGCGACACGAGCATGTCGGTGCCCAGGTGGGCGTTTTCCTTGATGGCGGCCACGGCGCCCAGGAAGGTGACCCAGACGAACAGCCAGCGCGACAGCTCCTCGCTGATCGCGATGCCAGAATTGAAGGCATAACGCAGCACGACGTTGCCGAAAACCAGCACCACCATGACGGCCAGGGCCAGGGCGATGAGAAGGTTAATGAACCGGCAATACCGGTCGATGAGGGTATTGAGCATAGGTTGTCTCCCTGATGGTCTGCGCCATCAATGCTTATCTTGGAACGGAGAAGGGGGCGACGCCGGCAACCTGGCTGGTGGGCCGGCCGCCAACGCCGACTCAGAGCGCGCGGCCCTGCAGCAGGCCGCGCTCGGCCAGGTTGCCGATGAAGGCGCGCAAGCCAAAGCGCCAGGGGGCGGCGGTCTCGCTGTGTGTCACCCGGTTGTGCAACCCCCCCAGCCAGGCGCTGCGGATGGTGACCACATCGCCGAGCTTGTGGGTGAAGCCGCCGCCGGGCTGGTCGCGGTCTTCAATGGGCGCAAACAGCGTACCCAGGAAGAGCATGAAGCCGTCGGGGTACTGGTGCGCGGCAAGAGTCTGCGCCACCAGGTCGGCCGGGTCGCGGCTGATGCTGCTCATGGTATTGATGCCGCGCAGCTCGAAGCCGTCCGCACCCGCGACGCGCAGGTGCACGGTCTCGCGGCGCACTTCATCCAGACCGAAGCCCGCGTCGAACAGCCGGATGAAGGGACCGATCGCGCAAGAGGCGTTGTTGTCCTTGGCCTTGCCCAGCAGCAGCGCGCTGCGGCCTTCGATGTCGCGCAGGTTGACGTCGTTGCCCAGGGTGGCGCCGACGATGCCGCCGCGGCTGTTTACCGCCAGCACGACTTCCGGTTCGGGGTTGTTCCAGTCCGAGTCGGCACGGATGCCGATGTCCTCGCCGCAGCCCACCGAGGCCAGCACCGGGGCCTTGGTGAAGACCTCGGCGTCCGGGCCGATGCCCACCTCCAGGTATTGCGACCACAGGCCTTTTTGCTGCAGCAGTGCCTTGAGCGCCATTGCCTGCGACGAGCCGGGACGGATGTCGGCCAGGCTTTCGCCGATCAGCGCGATCACCTGGTTGCGCAGGCCCTGGGCGCGGCTGGCGTCGCCCCGCGCCTGTTCCTCGATCACACGCTCTATCAGGCTGGCGGCGAAGGTCACGCCCGCGGCCTTGACGACCTGCAGGTCACAGGGAGCCAGAAGCCAGGGCAACGTCTCGTTGCGGGTGCCCGGCAGGCTGTTGGCCAGCAACTCGTCGACACTGCACAGGCGCCGGCCGGGTGCCCGGCGCGCCGCCTTGGCGGGATGCTCGGTATCGAGCAGCGTGCTCATGGTCGGGTAGTGTTCGCTCAGGTCGAACACGCCCTCTGGGCGCAGGGCGACGACGGCCGGTCCAGGCAGGGCGCCGCCGACCCAGACACGGCCCACCAGGGTGCCCGCAAGGCCGTCATCCGGCAACACCTGGACGTGCTTCACCGTACCGGCCAGCGTGGCCGCTGTCACTTCGCTCATACGATTTCCTTTCAGGTTTCAAGCCGCGGCCCAAGCCGCGCGCCCCGCCCGCGGCGCAGCGCAGCGCTTGCAAGGCAGACGAGGCTCAATGGTTGTGGCGCGGCGTCTTCTCCGCGATGCGCCGGTAGTTCAACGCGAAATCCAGCGTGGCACCGTCGACGAGCTGACCAGTCTTCTCCCGGTACAGCGCTTCCCAGGGGGATTGGCTCTGGGGGATCGGGGGCGCGGGGAGTTCGCGGCGGCGGCGCTCGATCTCTTCGGGAGGCACCAGCGCATCGCAGCGGCCGGCGTTGAGGTCGATGCGGATGAGGTCGCCGCTCTGCAGCCAGCTCAACCCGCCGCCCACCGCGCTCTCGGGCGAGACGTTGAGGATGGAGGGGCTGTCCGCCGTGCCGGACTGGCGGCCGTCGCCCAGGGTCGGCAGGGTCATGATGCCGCGCTGGATCAGGGCGTCGGGCGGCTGCATGTTGACCACCTCGGCCGAACCGGGCCAGCCGATCGGACCGGCGCCACGCATGATCAGGATGCAGCTCTCGTCGATGTCCAGTGCCGGGTCGTTGATGCGCGCATGGTAGTCGTCGGCGCCCTCGAATACCACGGCACGCGCCTCGAAGACGCCCTCTTCGCCTGGGCGGTTCAGGTAGCGCTCGCGGAAACGCTCGGAGATCACCGACGTCTTCAGGATGCCGAAGTCGAACAGATTGCCGCTTAGCACCAGGAAGCCGGCCTTCTCCATCAGCGGCGCATGGAAAGGGAAGATCACCTCGCGATCGCGGGTCTCGCGGCCCTGCAGGTTCTCCGCCACGGTACGGCCGGTGACGCTGAGGCAGTCGCCATGCAGGCGGCCAGCCTGCTGCAGCTCGCACATCAGGGCCGGCACACCGCCGGCGCGGAAGAAGCGCTCGCCCAGGAAGCGGCCCGCTGGCTGCATGTTGAGCAGCAGGGGCAGGTCGTAGGCGTGCTCGGTCCAGTCTTGCGGCCGCAGCTCGACGCCAGCGTGGCGGGCCATGGCCATGATGTGCACCTGCGCGTTGCTGGATCCGCCTGCGCAACTGACCACCGACAAGGCGTTGAGGAAGCTCTCGCGGCTGAGGATGCGCGAGGGGCGCAAGTCCTCGTAGGCCATCTCGACGATGCGCCGGCCGGTCTCGTAGGCGATCTGGCCCCGCTCGCGGTAGGGGGCTGGAATGGCCGCGCAGCCGGGCAGCGACAGGCCCAGGGCCTCGGCCACGGCGTTCATGGTGGAGGCCGTGCCCATGGTGTTGCAGTGGCCCGCCGAGGGCGCGCTGCTGCAGGCGCGCTGCAGGAACTCTTCCTCGTCGATCTCGCCCGCGGCTAGCTGGCGGCGGCTGCGCCAGATCACGGTGCCCGAGCCCACCAGTTCGCCGTTGTGCCAGCCGTCGAGCATGGGTCCGCCGGAGAGCACGATGGCAGGGATGTCGACGGTGGAGGCGGCCATGATGCCAGCAGGCGTGGTCTTGTCACAGCCCGTCGTCAGCACCACGGCGTCGATGGGGTAGCCGTACAGGATTTCCACCAGGCCCAGATAGGCCAGGTTGCGGTCGAGCGCCGCAGTGGGACGGCGGCAGTTCTCGAAGATGGGGTGCACGGGAAATTCCATCGGAATGCCGCCAGCATCGCGGATACCATCGCGCACGCGCCGGGCCAGATCCAGATGGATGCGGTTGCAGGGCGAGAGGTCGCTGCCAGTTTGGGCGATGCCGACGATGGGCCGGCCCGAGCGCAACTCCTCGGGCGTGAGCCCATAGTTCATGAAGCGTTCAAGGTAGAGCGCGGTCATGTCCGAGCGCTCGGGATCGGCGAACCAATCGCGGGAGCGGAAGGCACGGCTGGCTTTCTTGTCCATGTCGAAACCTGTAGCGGAGAAGTCAGGGAGTGGAAGAACGGCGCGTCGCTGCTGCTCCGCGCCTGCGAGGATTATTTCACCGCGACGGAGCTGGTCTTGCGGACCTTGGCCAGCTCGCTCATCAGCTCGTTCGTCGTTTCCTCACCGAACTCCTTGCTGTACTTGGTCAGCACCGGCTGCAGCTTGGCGCGCAGCTTGGCCTGCTCGGCCGGAGGCAATTCGGTGACCTGCATGCCGGCCTTCTTTAGCTCCCCCAGCGCCTTGTCGCCGAAGGCGCGGATGGTCTTGCGCTCATACAACGTGGCCTCGCGCGCGGCCTCTTGCACAATCTTCTGCTCCTGCGGCGACAAGCCGTCCCAGGTCTTCTTGGACATCAGCAGCACCCAAGCGCTGTACATGTGGCGCGACAGCACCAGGTACTTTTGCACCTCGTAGAACTTGCTGGCCAGGATGGTGGCGGTCGGGTTCTCCTGGCCATCCACGGCTGCCTGCTCCATCGCCGAATAGAGCTCGGTGAAGGGCATGGGCGTGGCGTTGGTGCCCAGCGCATTGAAGGTATCCAGGAACAGCGGGCTCTGGATCACGCGCAGCTTGAGCCCGCCGAGGTCGTCGGCCCGGTTGATAGGGCGACGCGAGTTGGTGACGTGGCGAAAGCCGTTCTCCCAGTAGCCCAGGCCGATGAGACCCTTCTCGGGCAGCTTGGCGAGCAGCTTCTGGCCAAAGGGGCCATCCAGCACGGCATCGGCTTCCTGCTCGTTATTGAAGGTCAGCGGCAGGTTGAGTACGCCAAAGGGCTTGATCAGCGACATCAACGTGGAGGTGTCGGGGACCGTCATCTCCAGGGTGCCGCCGCGCAGCGCCGAGGTCATGCTCACGTCATTGCCCAGCGAGCCGCTGGCATACAGCTTGGCGACCAGCTTGCCGCCGCTGCGGGCCGCGAGTTGTTCGGAGAAATGCTTGACGGCCATGGCCTGAGGATGGTCTTCGCTCAGGCCGACACCGACCTTGAACACGCGTTCCTTGATTTGCGCAGACACCGGGCCGGCAAGCATGGCCAGCGCCGTGGCGGCCATGGCGAGGGATTTCAACTTCATCAATGTCTCCAATGGAATGATTTTGTCGCGACGGTTCTGCGTCATCGGCGCCACGCTAGACCTCTTCAGGGCCGTCTCGACGCAGGTGAGAGGTTAGGTCTGGCACCTGTACCGGTCCACTGAATTTTTTGCTAGGATCCATTCCAAATGCTTATGAGCTCAGAATTTTTCTCGGGTAAACCCCTGTCCATGGCGCAGGCCTGCGGGCGGCTGCGATTCCGACATCTCCAGTTCCTTGACATCCTCGGCCACACCCTCAACCTGAGGCTTACCGCCGAGCAGATGCACATCACGCAACCGGCGGCCACCAAGATCCTGATGGATATCGAGGAAATCCTGGAGGCACGCCTGTTCGAGCGCCTGTCACGCGGCATGCTGCCCAACGAGCTGGGCCTGTTCATGCTGCGCTATGCCGACGCCGTGCTGGCCGGGCATCGCAAGTTCGTGGATGAATTCAACGCACTCAAGCAAGGGGGGCATGGCCACCTGTCCATTGGCGCGATCACGGGCTCGGCCGCGCACCTGCTGATGGCCACGGTGGCGGAGATCCAGCGCCGGCGTCCACTGCTGGTGCTCAGGATCCTGGAGCAAAGCAGCGACCAGCTGGTGATCTGGCTGGCCGAGCGCAAGATCGACCTGATGATCGGGCGCTTCACAGACGAGGCGCACAGGGCCCAGTTCCAATACGAGCGCCTGTCCAGCGAACCGCTGCAGGTGGTGGCCGGGCTCGATCACCCTTTGCGCGGGGCGCACGACCTCGATCTGACCAAGCTGGCCCACTGGCCCTGGATTCTCTACCCGCGCTCCACGGCCGTGCGCAAAGTGTCTGACGATATCTTCGGCCGCACCGGGCTCGCACTCACGTCCGGCGTGGTCGAGACTCCCTCTTTCCTGTTCGCCCTGGAACTGATGCAGAGCACGGACATGCTGTCGCTGCAACCAGCCGCCCTGGTGGAGAAGTACGTGAACAGGGGCCTGCTGGCCCGGATCCCCATCGAGCTGCCGGACCGCATGCCCGACTACGGTTTGATCACGCGCCTGGGCGAGGCGCCGACCCCCGCCGCGCAGGCATTCATGGAGGTACTGCGCGAGAAGGCGGGCAGCGCTGGCGAAATCGCCTGAATCGGGCTGGCGATCGCCGGGGGAGTGGCCAAATCCGGGGGGGGGCAAATCCGTCAGAAAAGGGGGGTATTGTCTACTGACACTTCCCAGAGCCCCCATGCGCATCTCGATCCAGACATGCAGTGAAGGAGCGGGAACGCATCGCCAACTGGACGAGCGTGGCCTTACGAGCGGAGCGCGGACCACGCTTGGACAGTGCCGCGACGCGATTCAGGCTTATGTAAGCGGCAGTCCTCTTTCGCAGGTCTACGAGACCTGGGGCATCCATCGCTCCACACTAAAGCGCGCCAAATCCCCCGTTTACCCGGGGGCCAAATTCAACAGCCTGCTAGACGGCCGAGACCGAAGCGGCACCGCCCGGCGAGCCATCCAGCACCGGCGGCGCGGTGACGATCGACTTCAGCCCGGGCTGCGCCGCGCGCAACTGGTCCAGCCGCGGCAGCGGACGGCGCAGTGCCTCCGACCCCGCAAAGGCTTGCTCCATGGCATGCGCCACGCCCAGCGTATGGTGATCGGCGCGGAAGCGGCCCACCACCTGCAGCCCGAACGGCATGCCGGCATGGTCCAGGCCGCAGGGCAGGCTGATGGCGGGGTGGGTGGTGAGCGTGACCACATAGGTAGGGGCCAGCCAGCGGTAATAGTTCTCCTGCTTTTCGCCGTTGATGGTCTCCGCGTAGAGGTTGGTCCACGGGAACGGCGACACCGGCGTGGTTGGCGACAGGATCACGTCGTAGTCTTCAAAGGCGGCCTGGAAGCGGCCCAGGATGCGGGTCTGCTCGGCTTGCGCCCAGGCGCTGTCGACCAGCGACATGGCCGCGCCCATCTCATAGTTGGCGCGCGTGTTCGGGCCCAGGCTCTGCGGATCGCGCTGATAGGCCTCGTGCATGCCGGCGACAAAGCTCTCGGCGCGCAGCACGTCGAAGCAGCGGTGCGCCTCGCCCAGGTCGAACTGGATCTCGTCGCAACTGCGGAACAGGTGCCGCATGGCGGCGATCTTGTCGCGAAAGACTTGCCGGATCTGGTTGTCGACCGCGCACACGCCGAAATCCTCGGTCCAGCCCACCCGCAGCGAGCCCAGGTCGACATTGGCGGGCAGCAGGAACGACATCGGGTCGAGCGCATAGGTGAGCGGGTCGCTGGCCGAGACGCCGGCCGAGGCCGCCAGCTGCAGGCAGGCATCGGCCACGGTGCGGCCCATCGGGCCGACTACGGAGATGGGCGTCCAGCCCAGCAGCTTGCGCGAGCTCGGCACCACGCCTGGCGATGGGCGGAAGCCCACCACGCCGCATTTGGCGGCGGGGATGCGCAGTGAACCGCCGGTGTCCGAGCCGGTGCAGACCGGCAGCATGTCGGTCGCCAGCGCGGCAGCGGAGCCGCCCGAGGATCCCCCTGCATTCAGGTTGGGGTTGAAGGGGTTGCCGGTGGCGCCCCACACCGCGTTGCGCGAATTGGCGCCCGCGCCCATCTCCGGGATGTTGGYCTTGCCGGTGACGATGGCGCCGGCCGCGCGCAGCCGGGCTACCAGCACGTTGTCGGCGCTGGGCACATTGTCGCGGTACAGCGGCGAGCCATAGGTGGTGAGCAGGCCGGCCGTGGCCTCCAGGTCCTTCACGCCCAGCGGCAGGCCATGCAGCAAGCCCAGCGGCGCGCCGTCGAGCACGGCGCGCTCGGCCACGCGGGCTTCTTCGCGGGCGCGCTCGTAGCAGGTGGCGGTGACGGCGTTGATAAAGGGATTGACCGCCTCGATGCGGGCGATGCACGCCTCAAGCAGTTCAACGGGAGAGATCTCCTTGTTGCCGATCAGGCGGCGCAGCGCTACGGCGGATTGGGCAAGCAGGTTATCGGTCTGGGTCATGGTGGACTCTCTGGCAGGTAGGGTGAAGCGCCGCGCCGGCATGGCAGGCGGGGCGCCATGGCATCCGGATCGCGCTAGCGGCTCAGCCCGCGCGCCGGCACAGGCCACAAGCAGGCCACGGCCTGCCCGCGCACGCCAACGATCTCGTCGTACAGATTGAGGGTGGGGTCGCAATGGCCAGGCACCAGCAGCACCTGGCTGCCGAGGCCCGGCAGGCCCGCCGCGTTGGTGCCGGGCACGGGCTCGACAATGCCGTGTTCGTCGTTGGCCGCCACATAGGCCAGCGCGTGGTCCTGGCCATTGGCGCCCCACACCAACGGCAGGCCCGAATCCACCGCCATCGATTTCAGGCCCGCGTCCAGCACAACGCGCGGCGAGGGCCGCGTTGCCGCGGCCACGCTCATCACGGTGGTGGCGATAAACAGGCTGTGCT
Organism: Cupriavidus sp. YAF13; assembly: GCF_052113425.1. NCBI lineage: Bacteria > Pseudomonadati > Pseudomonadota > Betaproteobacteria > Burkholderiales > Burkholderiaceae > Cupriavidus > Cupriavidus sp. YAF13. The sequence goes on along the minus strand of NZ_JBFRDD010000017.1, from coordinate 26,126 downwards.
CGAAACGCAGCGCGCCGCTGTAGTCGTTGCGGCCGTAATCGGCGTCCATGAAGACATAGGAGCCGGGCTGGATTTCGGTATAGACGCCGCTGTGCAGGTCGAACTCCACGCTGCCGCTGCCACCGCCCGTCACCGTGGCGCACGCCACGCCGGCCTCGGCCAGTTCGGCGACGATGGCGGCGGTACGCGCCGCGGCATCGGCCGCAGCCTGCCGGCGCGCAGCAAAGTCGCGCACATGCTGGATGCCGCCGTGATACGCCTGCAAGCCGCGGAACGCTAGTTGCGGGTGCGCACCGATAGCTTGAACGAGGCGCAGCGCGGCGGGCGCGTCGGCCACGCCGCAGCGTCCCTGGCCCACGTCGATCTCGACGAACACCCCGATGCGGCTGCCGGCCTGCGCGGCGGCCTGCGCCAGCGCGGCGACCTGGCGCGCATCATCCACGCAGACGCTCATCCGTGCATGCAGCGCCAGGCGGGCCAGCAGCGCGGCCTTGGACGCCCCGGCAATCTCGTTGCTGATATGGATGTCCCTGACCCCGGCCTGCACGAACGGCAGCGCCTCGCTGACCTTCTGGCAGCAGATGCCAACCGCGCCGCGCGCGATCTGCGCCAGCGCAATCTCCGGGCATTTGTGCGCCTTGGCATGCGGGCGCAGCTGCACGCCTGCGCGGTCGGCGGCTTGCTGCATCTGCGCCAGGTTGCGCTCGAAGGCATCGAGGTCGAGCATCAGCGCCGGCGTGTCAATGGCGGCGGCGGGCTGGCCGGGGACGGCGCAGGCGCCGAGCTGCAGGGTGGCTGAACTGGAATCTGGGAGCGTCATATGTCGGGCTGGGATGGGCTGTTCTGGGCTGCTTTGGGCTTTCCGGGGGCTGCCTCGGATCCTTCCGGAGGGCATGGCGCCGCCTCGGGGGCGGCGGTGCTTGCGATGATGTGGGCTGGAGGCGGGTGCTGTCAAACCAAGCCCGCCATGGGCCATTTGCGTACGCTCAGTCCGCCGTGATATTGGCACGCTGCGCAATGGCGCGCATGCGCGGCAGTTCTTTGGTGATCAGCGCGGTCACCTCCGCGCCCGTGCCATAGGATGGCTCGAAGCCATTGTCCAGCAGCTTCCTGCGCGTGTCCGGGTCGGCCATGGTCTCGGCCAGCGCCTTCTCCAGTTTCGCCTTCACCTCGGGCGCCAGGCCACGCGGCGCCACCACGGCCAGCCAGGTATCCATGTCGGTACCCGGGTATCCGCTTTCCGCCACGGTGGGCACGTCGGGCAGCAGGGATGAGCGCTTGGCGGTGGTGACCGCAATGGCCTTGACCTTGCCGGCGCGGATCTGCGGCACGGCGGCCGAGACGGTATCCACCGAGAATGGGATCTGGCCGCCGATCAGGTCGGTCATGGCCGGTGAGCTGCCACGGTAGGGCACGTGCAGCATCTTGATGCCAAGATCGTTCAGCAGCATTTCGCCGGCGAACTGCGCGGTGGTGCCCGTGCCGAACGAGCCGTAGGAGAATTTTCCGGGCGCGGCCTTCACCGCCGCCGCGAGCTGCTTGAGGTTGTTGACCGGCACATTGCGGTTGGCCAGCAGGATCAGGCCGGTGCGCCCGGTCAGCCCGATCGGCTCGAAGCTTTTGAGCGGGTCGTAGGGCAGCTTGGGATGGATGGCCGGATTGACCGTGAATGTGGTGCCCGAGCTGACCAGCAGCGTGTAGCCATCCGGCGCGGCCTTGGCCACCAGGCCGGCGCCAACGATGGTGCCGGCGCCCGGCCGGTTGTCGATCACCACGGTCTGGCCCAGGTGGTCGCCGAGCTTCTTGGCCAGCAACCGGCCGATCACATCGGTGGCGCCGCCGGGCGGGTAGGGGATCACCATCTGGATCGGATGCGTGGGGTAGGCCTGGGCCAGCGCGCTGCCGGCGGGCGCCGCCAGGCAACAGGCGGCCAGGCATGCAAGCTTGAAGGTATGGACGGGTTTCATGCTGACTCTCCTGCGTGCGACGATGGGGGGATGGATGATGGCGGGGGGCGGCTCAGGCCGCGAGCGCGGCCGCCTGGTCCAGGAAGCCTTGGTACTCCGCTTGCGGCACGAACAGCCCGCCGGTGGTCCACACCAGATGCGTGGCTTGCGGCATCGTGGCGTCGAGCTGGTGCCGGGCCAGGTAGTCGCGCCCCGCCGCGCTCTCGCACAGCATGCGCGGCCCGCTGAAGCCTGCCGCCGCCGAGGGCTCGATGCGCAGCCCTTGCGTGCGCCATGCCAGGGCCAGGTGTTCGAACAGGGTATCGTCCGCCACCGTGTACACGCCGGACAGCAGCGGGCGCATGACGGCAGCGGCCAGCTCGGAGGCGCGCGGCACGGCTAGGCCGTCGGCCTGCGTGTGGTTGCTCAGGCCAAAGTCATAGACGGACGGATTGCCTGCGCCTGCCATCATCTGCACCAGGAAGCAGGGCGACTGGGTCGGCTCGGCAAACACGCAGTGCACGTGCGGCCCAAACAGCTGCCGCATGCCGAAGGTGATGCCGGCCGGCGCGCCGCCCACGCCGCAAGGCAGGTAAACGAAGAGCGGGTGCCCGGCATCGACGCGGATCGCATGCGCGGCGAGTTGCTGGCGCAGGTGCAGCGCCGCGGCGCTGTAGCCGAGCAGCAGCGACAGCGAGCGCTCGTCGTCCACGAAGTAGGTGAACTCGTCCTGCTGCGCCTGGCGGCGGCCGGCGGCGACGGCGTCCTCGTAGTCGCCAGCGTGCTCCACGACTTCCACGCCACGGTCGCGCAGCCGCGTCTTCTTCCATGCCTTTGCATCTGACGACATATGCACGGCCGCGCGAAAACCCAGCGCCGAGGCCATCACGCCAATGCTCAGGCCAAGGTTGCCGGTGGAACCCACCGCCACCTGGTAGCGGCCGAACAAGGCGCGCGCCGCGGGCGCCCTCAGGGCCAGGTAATGTTCCGGCCCGTTGCGGCCAGGGCCAAGCAGGCCATGGCGCAGCGCCAGGTTCTCGGCAAATTCCAGCACTTCGTGGATGCCGCCGCGCGCCTTGATGGAGCCCGCCACCGGCAGGCTGTGATCCGCCTTGACCCAGAGCCGGCCCTGGCTGAGCGGCAGCCCGAGGGCCGCCTGCATCGACGGCACGGCCACCAGGGGCGACTCGATGACGCCATGGGTGTCAGCCAGCTCGGGAAACAGCGCCGGCAGCAGCGGGGCAAAGCGGGCAAAGCGCGCCTGTGCGGCCTCGACATCAGCTAGACTAATGCTGTGTTCGCCGGCGGCCTGGACGGGCGGCGGCGTCCCGGCGCGCGCCGGATTGCACCAGAGCAACGGCGTGGCGGCGGCCAGGCTGGCGCGCAGCGCTGCGGCATTGTCCGGGCCGGTTGCGATTGATGGGTTCGTGGCTAAAGACTGGTTCATCGGCAAGGGATAGGCTGCTGCGGGTTCCTGGGTGACTTCATTGTTGGCCTGCGCGGATCCGCTGGCAATCCATTTATATTTAGCGAGGCATTAGTTTGGCTAATGGAAGTCTGAGGGCGGGCATGCGTATCGGCGGCCGCTTATGAGCACCTTGTTATCGTCCTCGTTGCTGAGCTGGCTGCGCTGCTTCGAGGCGTCGGCGCGTCATTGCAACTTCACCCACGCCGCTACGGAACTGTGCGTGACGCAGGGCGCGGTCAGCCAGCAGGTGAAGCAGCTGGAGCAGTGGCTGGACCGGCCCTTGTTCCTGCGCACGCCGCGCGCGCTGGTGCTGACGCCCGAAGGCGAGCGGTTGCGCTTTGTGCTGCGCGAGTCCTTCCAGGCCATCGAAGGCACGCTTACCCAGCTACGCAAGCCGCGCGAGGCCGGCCCTATTGCGCTGAGCTGCGCACCGTCGTTCGCCATGCGCTGGCTGACCCCGCGGCTGGGCGACTTTTTCCGTGATCACCCCGAGGTGGGCCTGCGCGTCTACGGCGAGTTCCACGCACTGGACCGCACCCGGATGGTGCGCGATGGCATCGATGCCGCCGTGCGCTTCGACCTGGGTGGCTACGACGACCTCAAGGCCCGGCTGTTTCTCGACGAATGGCTGCTGCCGGTGGCAAGCCCCGCCTTCCTGGCCGCGCATCCCGAGCTGCGCAGGCCGCAGGACCTGAGGGGCGCCTGGCTGCTGCACGACGTGAGCCCATGGGACGGCGCGCAAGCCTTCGAGGAATGGCGCCACTGGCTGCAGGTGGCAGGGGTGGAGGCGGAGGTGGGCGAACTGGACGCGGGCCAGCGCTTCAACCTGTCGCAGCTGGCCGTGGGTGCGGCGCTGGCCGGGCAGGGCATCGCAATGGGGCGCTCGGCGCTGGTGCTGGAAGACATCGAGGCTGGCCGCCTGGTCGACCTGTTCGGCATCCATGCGCGCTCGCAGGCGTCTTACTTCTTCGTCTGCGCGCACGGGCAGACACCGCCTATCGCCATGGTGGAGGATTGGCTGGCTGCCGAGGGTGCACGCTTCGATGCGGCGCGGGCCAAGGTGCTCGACGTGCAGGCACGCGGCGCGAAGGCCACCGGTGGGTGACAAAGCGTTCGATCCCCGGCATAGTTTGCGGCTTTCGTGCCGCATGGCGCGGCTCTCCGGCTTCCTGGCTTCCTGGCTTTCGGGTATTCGAGTTACCGATGGAATTTCCTGTCCTGATCCTGGCGCTGGGCGCCGTCGTGGCCGGCTTCGTGCAAGGCTTGTCCGGGTTTGCCTTCGGCATGGTGGCCATGTCCTTCTGGGTCTGGACCGTGGAGCCGCGCCTGGCCGCGACGATGGCGGTGTTCGGCTCGCTGACCGGGCAGGTGGTGGCGGCGGTGACGGTGCGGCGCAGCTTCTCGCCCCGGCAGTTGCTGCCCTTCGTGGCCGGCGGCATCCTGGGCATTCCCATTGGCGTGGCGATCTTGCCGGCACTCAATCCCAGCGTGTTCAAGGCTTGCCTGGGCGGGCTGCTGGTCATCTGGTGTCCGCTCATGCTGATGTCCAGGCAACTGCCCCACATCCGGGCCGGCGGGCGGGTGGCCGATGGCGTGATCGGCGCGGCCGGTGGCATCATGGGCGGCATCGGCGGCTTTACCGGCGTCATTCCCACGCTGTGGTGCACCCTGCGCGGGCTGGCCAAGGACGAGCAGCGCGCCATCATCCAGAACTTCAACCTGGCCACGCTGGCGGTGACCATGGCGACCTATGTCGGCACCGGCATCGTCACGCGCGACATGCTGCCCATGTTCCTGGTGGTGGGGCCGGCCATGCTGGTGCCCAGCATCCTTGGCGCGCGGCTGTACATCGGCATCAGCGAGCTCGCATTTCGCAGGATCGTGCTGAGCCTGCTGACCGCATCGGGCGTGGCGCTGCTGTCGGCCTCGCTGCCGAAGCTGCTGGGGACGTTGCACTGATTGGCGTGAGCCCTGGGCCCGCGTGGGCAGCGGCTCAGGTATGAAAGGTTTCGGTCTCTGCCTCCGCCTGCACTGGCGCATCGAGGCCGCCGCGCTCGAACTCCGCGATCACCTGCGCCCCGAGCAGCAGCAAGGTGGCGGCGATTTCCAGGCTCAGCAGCACGACAATCGCCGTGGCGAGCGAGCCGTACACCACGCTCACCTGCGACAGCGTGGCGAAGTACCAGACCAGCACGTGGCGCGAGATCTCCCACAGCAGCGCGGCGCTCACCGCGCCGATCAGCGCATGGCGCACGGACAAGCGGCCTACCGGCATCACCAGGTAGATGGAGGCCAGCAGCAGGATCTCCCCCGCCAGCCCGAGCAGGTAGAGCAGGGTGCCGGAGACCCGGTCCAGCGACAGGTCGTGGCCCAACACTTCCACATGCCGCGCGCCTAGCGCCTGCAGGCTGCCCGCGACCACCGTCACCAGCAACAGGCCGATGCTGAGCACGATGATGTAGCAGTAAGGCAGCACCGCCGACACCAGGAAGTGGCGGCGGCGGATGGCCACCCGGTGCACAAAGATCACCGACATGGCGTTCTCCAGCACCGTGAACGCCAGCGAGCTGAAAAAGATCATGCTCGCCAGCAGCACCCAGCCGATCACCCCGCGGTTCGCCAGGAAGCTGGCCAGCTCGCCCACCAGCGCGCGGGATTGCCCCGGCAGCAACCATTCCAGGTAGCGCGACAAGGTGGCCAGCAGCGATGCCGGCTCGATCACATGGGACAGCGCGATCACCATCAGGATCAGCAAGGGCACGATCGACAGCAGGGCGTAGTACGCCACCGCGCCCGCGAGCAGCAAGCCCTGGTTGGCCCGGAATTGCCGGAGGGTGCGCAGTACGAAGCGCCACGGGTGCTTCAGCACCAGCCGGGCGCGCGCGTCGAGTATCTGCATGGCAGAGGATGGGTCAGTTCGACATGGCAGGGACAGCAGGGACGGCAAAAGAAAGCGCAGGCCACGGCGCATTGCGGGTTGGGATGCCGGGTCGGGAGGTCTGCTATGTCTGGCAGGGAGGCTTCTTTCGCGGCGCATCCGTGTTCTCTCAATGTGGTGCATCGCGCGCCGCACGGCAAGCCGTGGTTGTCCTACACAGGCTTGCGTCATTCTCCGACAGAAACGCCGGCAGGCGAGACTATGCTTGGATGAAGCATGCCGCGCGCTGCGCGCAATGCCAATTGCATTGCCGGCATTCACGTGGCACGTACGCGACCATCACGACAGGAACCGCAATCCCATGGCTGATCTGAACGCCGGCCCCGCTGCGGCCAGCCAGTCGTCTGTCTCCGCGGATGTCCGTGGCGGCGCCGGTGATGGCTGGCTGGCTCCTGCAGCCAGCCAGCCGCCGGCGCCGCCTGAGGCTGCAGATGCGGGCGCATCGGCGGCCCAGCCTGCCGTGGCCGCAACCCCTCCCGTTCCGGCCAGGCGCGGTGAACTGGCACTGACCATGCTCGCGGTGCTTGCGTCGCTCTACACGCTGCACCTGGCTAGCGCTTTCGTGATCCCCGTGGTGCTGGCAGTGGTTGTCGCCTACATGCTCGATCCGCTGGTCACCGTGCTGTGCGGACGGCGCATCCCGCGTGTGCTCGGCGCCTCGCTGGTGCTGCTGGCGCTGCTGGCCAGCGTGGTCTGCAGCGCGTACCTGCTGCAGGATCAGGTTGCCAGCCTGATCGACCGTTTGCCGGAAGTGGCCACCAAGCTGTCGCGCTCCGTGGGCGCCTTGCTCAGCGGAGACGACTCGATGGTGCAAAAGATCCGGCGGGCGGCCACGGTGCTGGGCGGTACCGGGCAAGGGCCACCCGTGCGTGGCTCGCCGATCGTGGTGGAGCGCGCCGGGGATTCGCTCAACAATATCCTGCTGGCAGGTTCGGTTGGCGTCTTCACCGTCGCCGGGCAGGCCGCGGTGGTGTTGTTCCTCGCCTTCTTCATGCTGGTGTCCGGCGACATGTTCAAGCGCAAGTTCATCAAGATGGCGGGTACCACGCTGTCGCAAAAGAAGATCAGCGTGCACATGCTCGACGAGATCAACCGGCAGATCCAGCGCTATATGGTGATGCTGCTGGTCACCAACGCCATGGTGGGTGTGCTGACCTGGTTCCTGCTGAAATGGCTGCACGTAGAGAATGCCGGCACGTGGGCGCTGGCCGCCGCGGCGTTGCACCTGGTGCCTTACTTCGGTGCGGTGCTTATTGCGGTTTGCATCGGGCTTGCCGCCTTCATGCAGTCGGGCGACTTCGCACTGACGGCAATGGCGGCAGGCGGCTCGCTGCTGGTCGCCACGCTGATCGGCGCGCTGGTGACCACCTGGATGACGGGGCGCATGGCCAAGATGAACGCCGTCGCGGTGTTCGTCGTGCTGCTGCTCTTCACCTGGCTATGGGGCGCCTGGGGCGTGCTGCTGGCGATTCCCATCGCCGTGATCGCCAAGGTGGTGGCGGATCATGTGGAGGGGCTGGAAGTGGTGGCGGAGTTCCTGGGCGAGTGAGGTTGGCTCAATCGAGGTTGGCTCAATCCGCAGCCAAATAGCGCGCCACCAGCGCCGCCACATCGGGCGGGACCGCATCCGCCGCGCACGCCCGCAGATGCAGCGTCTGTCTGTCGCGCAGCGTCATTGCCGCATCCTGCTCGCCAAAACGCAACGTGCCTTCGGCAAACACGCGCTCCTGGCAATCTCCCTGGCTCATCGACACAAACTGCAAGGGCAGCGCTTGCCGCGGGCCATTGCCCGAGGCTATCCACAGCCACTGGTATTTGCGCGAGCGCGGCGCGTCGGCGGGCAAGCCGAGGCGCTTGATTTCCAGCACCGTGCCCGCGCCTGCGGTGAAGGCAAAGAGAATCTCGCAGGTGGGCAATGCTGGCTGGGTTTGCGTCATGGCTGGCTGGACATCTGCTGGAAACTGGAGCGCGATTCTACCCGCAGCCGAGCGTGTCCGCGCCGCACACGCCACGCATATCGATAGGCGAACACCTTCATTCCATGCCCATGGCCGCGGCGCTAACATCGCTCCAGCGAGCCGGCATCACAAGTGCCGGTCGCGCCTTGATAACAGCGGCCAGCTTGCGCGCCGCCGCGCATCGGCGTGGCGCGCGAAGAGCCGCAACCCTGAGTGTGGAGCCTGCATGCAACGCCGTAGTCTATTCAAATCCATCGCCCTGGCCGCCGCCATGATTGTGCTGCCGGCCGCGCACGCCGCCGACCAGGTGGTGCGCCTTGGCACCATGAGCGGCCCCGACGCGCAGATCTGGGAGGTCGTGCGGACCGTGGCCAAGCGCAGTGGCCTGGACGTGAAGATCATCGAGTTCAACGACTATGCGCAGCCGAATGCCGCGCTGGATGCCGGGGACCTGGACGCCAACAGCTTCCAGCACCAGCCCTTTCTCGACAGCCAGATCGCGGCGCGGCACTACAAGATCGCCAATGTCGGGCTGACATACGTGGCGCCGATGGGCTTTTATTCGAAGAAGCTCAAGTCGCTGAAGGCACTGCCGGACGGCGCCAAGGTGGGCATCCAGAACGATCCCTCCAATGGCAACCGCGCGCTGCTGCTGTTGCAGAAAGAGGGTCTGGTCACGCTGCGCGATGGCGCCGGCACGAACGGCAAGAACGCCACGCCGCTCGATATCAAGGCCAATCCCCGCAAGCTGAAGCTCGTGGAGCTGGACTCGGCCATCCTGCCGCGCTCGCTCGATGACCTGGCCGTGGCTTCCATCAATACCGACTACGCGGTCAAGGCCGGCCTCAGCCCAACCAAGGATGCGATTGCCACCGAAGACCTGCGCGGCCCGTACGCCAACCTGATCGCGGTGCGCACGCAGGACAAGGACAAGCCGTGGGTCAAGCCGCTGGTGGCAGCCTACCAGTCGCAGGAAGTGCGCGACTTCCTGGCCACGCAGTTCAAGGGCGCGATCCTGCCGGCGTTCTGACGGCGCGCGCGCTCGAGGATAGCGCCGGCTATGCGGCCAGCGCTTCCTCGACAAACAGCAGGCGGTCATTGCCCCAGAACAATTCGTCGCCGACGAAGAAGCTTGGGGCACCGAACACGCCGCGTGCCACCGCGGCCTCGGTGGCCTGCTTCAGCGCCTCCTTCACCACCGGGTCATCGATCATCCCCAGCACCTGGCGCGCGTCGAACCCGGCGGCTGTGAGCGCGGCGCCGATCTCGGCGGGGTCGTTCAGGTTACGTTGCTGCTCCCACATGGCGGCAAAGATCGTCTCCACATAACGGTGGAAGGCGGCCTCGTCCTGCAACTGGAAGCCGACCGCGGCGCGCATCAGCGCCAGCGTGTTGACCGGGAAATGCGGATTCTGCTGCAGGTTGGCACCGTACCGGCGCGACCAGCGCGCGGTGTCGGTTTTCGACCAGCGGCCCTTGGCGGGGATCTCCGCGGGGCTGTGGTTGCCGGTGGCCTTGAACACGCCGCCCAGCAGGATGGGCCGCCATACGATCTGCGCGCCGGTGCGCTGTGCCACGCGCGGCAATTCCTTGTAGGCCAGGTAGGAATACGGGCTGCCGAAGTCGAAATAAAATTCAACTTGCTTGCTCATGTCGTCGTCTCCGCTTGTTGTGGTGCTTTGTCTTTGTTGGTTTTCATGCCTTTCATGGCTTTGAGGCTTTGGCCGGCAGGGCTTACCACGGCTCGATCCACGGACGGATATCCAGCTCGTGCGTCCACGCGTCGCGCGGCTGCTGGTGCAGCATCCAGTAGGTGTCGGCGATATGCTCCGGATTGACGATGCCGTCGTCCTGCTTGGTGGCGTAGCGGTCGGGGAAGTTCGAGCGGATGAAGTCGGTGTCGATGGCAGCGTCCACCACCAGGTGCGCCACATGGATATTCTTCGGCCCCAGCTCTCGCGCCATGCTCTGGGCTAGCGCGCGCAGGGCATGCTTGGCGCCCGCAAAGGCGCTCATGCCATCGCGCCCGCGCAGGCTGGCGGTTGCACCAGTGAAGAAAATCGAGCCATGCCCGCGCGGCAGCATCACGCGGGCAGCCTCGCGCCCCATCAGGAAGCCGCCGAAGCAGGCCATCTCCCAGACCTTGAAGTACACGCGGGATGTGGTTTCCAGCACGGAAAACCGCACATTGGCGCCGATATTGAAGATCGCCACCTCCAGCGGCGCGATCTCGCGCTCGATGCGCTCGATCAGCGCCACCGTCTCGTCCTCCTTGCGGGCATCGCAGGCAAAGCCGTAGGCTTCGCCGCCCTCGGCGCGGATCTGCTCGACCAGCGGCGTGAGCTTGTCGGCACTGCGGCGCGTCACGCAGGCGATATAGCCCTCACGGGCAAAGCGGCGCGCAATGGCGCCGCCAGTGGCGTCGCCGGCACCCACCACAAGGATGGCTTTCTTGTTGGACATGACTTGTCTCCAGTCTTGGAATTATCCGCCGGCAATGGCCGGGCGGGCTCTCTGCGTTCGTGCCCACGCTGGCCGCTTCCATCGAAAGCGGATCCGGCATAAGATAAACGATCGTTTAGTAAACGAACGTTATGGTATGAATGCGGGTCGCGTCAAGCGGCATCTGCCCCAGGACAATCTCAGGAACTGCAATGCGTTATTCCGCAACTCACAAAGCAGCCACCCGCGAGCGGGTGCTGGAGGCCAGCGGCGCGCTGGTCAAGCGCGAGGGCTTTGCGTCGACGGGTGTTGACCAGCTGATGGGCGCCGCCGGCCTGACCGGCGGGGCGTTCTACAGCCATTTCGATTCCAAGCAGGCATTGCTGCGCGAAGTGATCGAGCGCGAGCTGCAGCGCAGCCGGGAGCTGCTGCTGCCTGACGGGGAGGCAGGCGATGGCGCCTGGCTGGCAAGGATGCTGGATTGCTACCTCACCATGGGCCATGTGCGGCATCCGGAGACGGGCTGCCCGTTGCCCAGCCTGGGCGCGGAGATCGCCCGCGCCGATGCGGACACGCGCCAGGCCTGCGAGGACGGCATGGTAGCCATGCAGCTGGAGCTGGCGGTAAGGCTGGGGAGCGGGGAGGCGGCCTGGGGCGTCATGTCCCAGTGCGTCGGGGCGCTGATGCTGGCGCGCACGGTGGCCAACCAGGATGTGGCCAGGGAGATATTGAAGGGGGCACGGACGATGCTGGAGCGTGCAGGTGGTTCTGCGGGTGACTGGATGTAGCGCAGCGCGCTTTGTTTTAACATGCGGGCTACACATTCAGACAGGACCCCCGCCGATGAGGAACGTATTCCTGATTCCCCTTGTTTCGGCATTGCTTGCCTTTGGCAGCGCGGCCTGCGCCCAGGTCGATGACCAGTCGAAGCCGCAGGCGCTGATCCAGACCGTGACGCAGCAGTTGCTGCGTGAGGTGCGCGCCCGCGCGGTCGCGCCAGGAGATATCCAGCGCATCACGGCGATCGTGAACAAGGACATCCTTCCGTACACCGACCTGAACCGCACCACGCAGCTCGCCATGGGCCGTTACTGGCGCACCGCAACGCCGGCGCAGCAGCAACAAGTGGTGGAGCAGTTCAAGCTGCTGCTGATCCACACCTATGCCGGTGCTATCGCGCAACTCCGCCCGGACCAGCAGATCGAGTATCCGCCGTCGCGCATCGAGCCGACCGAGACGGACGTGGTGGTGCGCACGGTCGCCACCAATATGAAAAGCGGCCAGCCTGTGCAGATCGACTACCGACTGCACAAGACGCCGGAAGGCTGGCGCGTGTATGACCTGAACGTGCTGGGCGCCTGGCTGGTGCAAACCTACCGGCAGCAGTTCAATGACAGGATTCAGCAAGGCGGGGTGGAGGGGCTGATCCAGTCGCTGACTGAGCGCAATGCGCGGCTTGTGTCTGGCAGGCAGTAGGAGGGGCCCAGGATCCAAGGGTCCAAGGGGCCATGCGGGCTGTACGCCTTGCATCTGGAACGACTTCCGGCTGCTGGCAGCACCCGTCCGCCCAGTCAGGGTAAAACCGCCGCATGACCCTGACGATTAGTCGGCCCGGCACCACCGGCCAGAATCCGGGCACACAGCGGCCCTTGCACCGTCCAGCCAGACTTGCTCTTCATTCAGTTGCAAAGAGGTTGAAGGGGTGGTGTCGAAGGCAACCTGGAGTGCGTGCCCAACATGGGTATCTTCAATGGGAAGCTCCCAGGTCAGGAATAGCTGGATGCAATCCTGGTCGGGCGGGAAATCGGTCGCGTGAAAACCGCTGCTCTGGCGTTGAATCACGCCATGAGGCTGRCAAGTATCGAATATCACAGCCGTACCCCGGGACAGGGGGATCCGATGGCCCAGCGAGGGAAAATGCAAGTCTTGACCCCTGTCCTCGCTCAGGAAGAGATTGCAAAAGGCGACGCCGCCATACTGCGCACCATCATGGTGGTACCGCGCCCCGCGGCAGGCCATGAGGGCCACGTCGCTGGCGGCAAGCACCCCGGGCAGTCCAAGCGCGCACGCCCAATCGGACACCGCCTGCACGCAGCGTGCGTAGTCCGGCCAGCGCGCCCGCGCTCGCGCCAAGGGCATTGCCTCGACATCCCCGGGTTCCAGGACCAGGCGGGACGATATCTCCCTTGCCCAATCCGCAAGCAGACGCGCAGGGGGCACAGGCACGTCGACCGTGCCGGATAGCACGATGTCACTGACGCATCGGCTGCGGATGGCGTCGCCGCTCCAGAAATAGGAAGTGAGGAGGTCTTGTGCTCGATGCGGTTGAGGGCGGTGGTTCATCTGTAGCAGTGTCATCCGGCTGTCTCGATACTGTAGCGGATCGTAGGCAGAGGTCGCCTGCCAGCCAGGAACAGTTGCCCAAGATTGYCAGCATGCGCACCTGCTGCCGGGCGAGGGAGCGGCCGAAGCCGTATGGTAGTGTCCCGCCATCTTTCCCTCCACACGCCTATCGAGGTCGCAATGAAAGTCAAACGAATCGTTGCCAATATCAACACGCAAGCCGTAGGCGATGCGAAGGACTTCTACGAGGGCGTATTCGGTCTCAACCTGGTGATGGATCATGGCTGGATTGCCACGTACGGGTCGTCGGAAACGATGAAAGCGCAGATCAGTATCGCTTCACAAGGAGGATCGGACACGCCAACGCCGGATCTTTCGATCGAAGTGGACAACATTGCCGCCGCACTTGAGCGCGTGAAGTCGGCAGGGATTCCCATCGAGTACGGCCCGGTCGACGAGCCATGGGGCGTACGGCGCTTCTATGTTCGCGACCCATTTGGCAAACTGATCAACGTGCTTGCGCACACCTGACGCGGAGGTCTGCCAGGGGCGGTGGGCAAAACCGCCCATTCGGAATCTGGCTTATCGGACAGTCTTCAGCGGGGCGGGTGCGCTGGTAGTGGCAGGCAATCGCCAAAGTCAGCCAATTCCCGCCAGCCTTCGGGCGTCGATCATCATGTTTGCGCCCAGTACAAGCAGAACCGCGCCCATGGCCCAGCGCTGGGCTAGCAGGAGTCCCGGCCGGCGGGACAGCAGCGTTGCCATGCTGCCGGAGCAGATTGCAACGGCGCCATTGACGGTGGCGAACGCGATAATCAATGTGGACCCGAGCACGAGAGATTGCTCGAGGACGTTGCCGTTCCGATAGTTGATGAATTGCGGCAAGACTGACAGGAAGGTCATCGCCAGCTTGGGATTCAACAGGCTGGTGGTCGCGCCCATCGCGAACAGCCGGCGGGGGCGTTCGTGCGGCAGGTCGCGGACTTCGAGCGGGGAGCGGCCACCAGGCTTTACGGCCTGCCACGCCAGATAGAACAGATAGGCGGCGCCCACCGCGCCCAGGATGCTGCTGGCGTAGGGCACGCTCAGGAAAAATGCCGTGATGCCAAACGCCGCGCCAAACATATAGAAAAGGTATCCGAGCATGACGCCAGCCAGGGACACGAGGCCGGCCTTGCGTCCTTGCGCAATGGAGCGCGACATCACGTAGACCATGTTTGGGCCCGGCGTCACGGCAAGCATGCCCCCCACCGCTAAAAATCCGTAGATCGATTCCATACCGTGCATTTTCGGGGTTCCCCTGTGGACATCGACTGCAGTATCCACTTGGTGAATGCCCGAGTAAAACGGGTTAAACTGAATTTYTTGTTCAGATTTTCTGATTAATATGAAAAAGCTCGATCTGGACGTCATTGAGATGGTGGTGGCGGTCGCCGACACCGGCTCGTTTGCCCGGGGGGCGGAGGCCGTRCACCGGTCSSCGTCGGCGGTGAGCATGCAGATCAAGGCGCTTGAGGAGTCGCTTGGGAAGCCGCTGTTCGTGCGGACCACGCGGCATGTGACGATTACCGCCGAGGGAAAGACGCTGCTGGACTACGGCCGCCGCATGCTCGCGATGCGGGAGGAGGCGTGGGCGTCGATCGTGCGCCCGGAGATGAAGGGGCGCGTCACCATCGGCGTGCCTGACGACTACGCCTCATCGTTGCTGCCGTCGGTCCTCAGACAGTTCGCGGTGGCGCACCCGCGTGTGGAAATCCGGGTGATCGGCATGCCCAGCAGTGCGCTTGTGCCATTGCTCAAGGACAACACACTCGACCTGGCCTGCCTGACCAAAGCCAAGGGCATAGCCGGTGAATTCATCCGGTTCGAGCCGATGGTCTGGGTCGGGTCGGCCGTGCGGAAAGTGTGGAACGAGCGCCCGCTGCCCATCGCTGTATTCGCGCATGGCAGCACGGCACGCGCCAATGCCATCAGCGCGCTGCAGCGGGAGAACATCAAATACCGCATGTCCTACGAAAGCCCGAGCTTGCTGGGCCTTGTCAGCATGGTCGAAGCGGGGCTTGCGGTCGCCCCCCTGGCAAGATGCAGCGTACCGGGGCATCTTGTTCAGCTATCCCAGAGCGACGGTTTGCCACCACTGGCTGAACTCGAAATCGTCCTTGCGCGCAGTTCCCGGTCTGCGCGACCGCCCTGTGATTACCTTGCTGAACAGATTCTGGTTGAATTGAGAACCTGAGGAGAGCCTGGGGGAGCCGCATGGTGAGGCGTCCATCGATGAACAGAGAGGTTGTGAGGCCGTCAGTCCGTGGCGGCTGTCAGCGGCGGCAGCTTCCAGTCTTGCTGCGCAGTGGCGTCAGGTGGCCTTCGATCGGCTTGCGCTTGCCTCGCGCCGGGGACGTCCAGGACGCCATGGTGCCATCGGTGCCGTCATTCAGCACCTTGCCTACACTCTGGACGAGCGAAGCCGTAGGGCGCGCTGGCATCGACGGTGATCCCGCGGCGCTGCGTGGCCGCGGGATTTTTCTTGTGGCGCCAGGTTAGCGGTAAAGCCGCCCATGCGCCGGAGTTGGGCGGTGTGGCTCGCGATGTGCCGGCTTGTCCGCCAGCGCTTTGCCTACGCCTCCACAAGCGCCTCGAAGCGCAGGGCGAGAAAGTCGATCAGCGCACGCACCGCAGGCAGCAGGCCCCGGCGCGAGGGGTACACGGCATGGATGACGCCGGCCTTTGGCCGCCAGTCTGGCACCAGCATGACCAGCCGGCCTTGTTTCAGCTCATCCTCCACCACCATGCTCGGCAGTGCCACCGCGCCCACCCCGGCCAGCGCGGCCAGGCGCAGGGCCAGCATGTCGTCGGTGACCAGGCGCGGGGTGTGGCGGATTTCCACGCTGGCGCCCTCCGGCCCCTGCAGCCGCCAGCTATGCGTGGGTTGCGGCGGCCCCCAGTCCAGCGTGGGCAGTTCGGCCACGTCGGCCGGCACGGCGGGCATGGGGCGGCCCGCCAGCAGCGCGGGGCTGGCCAGCAGGCACCACGCGCGGGTGGCCAGCGTGCGCATCACCAGGTCGCTGTCGCTCAAAGGCGGCACCCGCACCCGAATGGCCACGTCGATGCGCTCGGCAATCACATCCACGCGGCGGTTGGTGGCCTCGAGATGCACGATGACCTTTGGGCAGGCCGCCATGAACTCAGCGATCATGGCGCCGATCCGCGCGTGCAGCAGCGCCACCGGGCAGGTCACCCGCACGATGCCCTGGGGCTCCGAGTGCGTCAGGTCGATGGCCTGCTGCGCGGCATCGGCCTCGACCAGCATGGCCTTGCAGTGCGTGTAGTAGCTCTGCCCGATCTCGGTCACGGAGAAATGCCGCGTCGAGCGCTGGATAAGGCGCGTGCCCAGGCGTTCTTCGAGTTCGCCCACGCGGCGGCTCAGCTTGGACTTGGGGATGCCCAATGCACGGCTTGCCGGCGCAAAGCCCTGATGGTCCACCACCTGGGCAAAGTAGAAGAGGTCGTTGAGGTCGGGGTGCATCGGGGCATCGTCCTATCGATAGGACACTGAGGATAGCGCACAGCAGCTACCGGTGCTATTGCCGCTGGCCTAAGCTGATCTCCATCAGGGGCAAAGCCAGCCCGCCACCGTTCAGGATTTCCCATGAAGAAGATCATCGGCACCTACCGCGCCCCGCATGCCCATTGGGTGGGTGACGGCTTTCCCGTGCGCACGCTGTTCTCGCAGCAGAGCCTTGGCAGCCACCTGAGCCCCTTCCTGATGCTCGACCATGCGGGCCCGGCTGACTTCCCGCCTGCCGCCCGGCGGCGCGGCGTGGGCGAGCATCCACACCGCGGCTTCGAGACGGTGACCATCGTCTACCAGGGCGAGCTGGAGCATCGCGATTCCACGGGGCAGGGCGGGCGCATCGGCCCCGGCGACGTGCAATGGATGACGGCGGCGTCCGGCATCCTGCATGAGGAGTTCCATTCGGAGGCCTTCACCCGCACCGGCGGCACGCTGGAAATGGTGCAGTTGTGGGTGAACCTGCGCGCCAGCGACAAGATGACGGCACCCGGCTACCAGACCATCGTGTCGGCGCAGATCCCGTCGGTGCCGTTGCCCGGCGGCGCCGGCCAGGTGCGCGTGATTGCGGGTGAGTACCAGAACACAGGCGAAAGCGCACGCGGGCCGGCACACACCTTCACGCCGATGGACGTATGGGACGTGCAACTGCGCCATGGCGCGGACGTGGACCTGCCTGCGCCCGAGGGGCGCGCCGTGGCGCTGGTGGTGCTGCGCGGCAACGTGCTGGTCAACGGCAGCGAGGCCGCACAAGCGGGGCAGATGGTGCTGCTCGATCGCGCTGGTGCCGGATTTGCGCTGGCGGCTACAAGCGACGCGTTGGTGCTGGTGCTGCATGGCGATGCCATCGACGAGCCAGTGGCGACCTACGGGCCGTTCGTGATGAACACCGAGGAAGAGATCAAGCAAGCGCTGCAGGATTTTCGCAGCGGCCGCTTCGGGCAGATCGAAGCGGCGTAGTTAGCGTCGGACGCTAACCCGTTCGGCGTAATCGCAAATCGTGCATCAATGAAAGGAGATGCTCATGGCAACCCCCTACAAGCGCCTGGACAAGAGCCAGGCCGCCGTCCTCATGGTCGATCACCAGGCCGGCCTGCTATCGCTGGTCCGCGATATCGAACCCGATAAGTTCAAGAACAACGTGCTTGCACTGGCGGACCTGGCCAAGTATTTCAACCTGCCCACCATCCTCACCACCAGCTTCGAAGATGGCCCGAACGGGCCGCTGGTGCAGGAGCTCAAGCAGACTTTTCCCGATGCGCCCTACATTGCTCGCCCCGGCCAGATCAATGCCTGGGACAACGAGGATTTCACCAGGGCGGTCAAGGCTACCGGGCGCAAGCAGTTGATCATCGCGGGTGTGGTGACCGAAGTCTGCGTGGCTTTCCCGGCATTGTCTGCGATGGCCGAGGGCTACGACGTGTTCGTGGTCACGGATGCATCCGGCACCTTCGACGAGATCACCCGCAATGCCGCATGGGCCCGCATGGAGCAAGCCGGGGCGCAGATGCTGAGCTGGTTCGGCGTGGCCTGCGAACTGCACCGCGACTGGCGCAACGATATCGAAGGGCTGGGCACGCTGTTCGCCAATCACATTCCCGACTATCGCAACCTGATGGCGAGCTATAGCACGGTGAAGGCCGCCAGGTAAGCTGAGGAGCCGGCGCCTCATGCGCCGGCTCCAGCGGGCCATGCCCGCAAAGATCGCCTTGACATCCTTACGTACGATATATATCTTACGATATGTTTTTCGATACGTAGGAGCTGCGACGATGCGTCACCACCCCCTTCTGGGCAGGCTTAGCCATCACATGCTTGCCCATCTGTCTTCCCATTTTTCGTCCC
Source organism: Cupriavidus sp. YAF13 (assembly GCF_052113425.1). Classification (NCBI taxonomy): domain Bacteria; kingdom Pseudomonadati; phylum Pseudomonadota; class Betaproteobacteria; order Burkholderiales; family Burkholderiaceae; genus Cupriavidus; species Cupriavidus sp. YAF13. The sequence continues at coordinate 7,618 of NZ_JBFRDD010000017.1, read as the reverse complement.
AATCCTCGCGCCACGGCGAGCACCACGGCGAGCATCATGGCCGCCATGCCATTGGCCGCCACCACCACGGCGGCGGCCCGGGCGGCTTCTTTGGCGGCGGCGGCGATGGCTTCGACGGCGACGGCGATAGCTGGCGGCGCGGCCGCAAGTTCAGCTCGGACGATCTTCAACTCATGCTGCTGTCCTTGCTGGAAGAAAAGCCCAGCCATGGCTACGAGCTGATCAAGGCGCTGGAGGCCCGCACCAATGGCTTCTACAAACCCAGCCCGGGCATGGTCTATCCGGCCTTGACCTTCCTCGAAGAACTTGGCTACGCCACGGTGGACACCGAGGGCAACAAAAAGCGCTACCAGCTGGCGGGGCCGGGCCTGGCCCATCTCGACGCCAACCGCGAGCGGCTGGCCCTGATGCTCAACAAGCTCAAGCACGTGGCACGCAAGATGGAGTGGGTGCGGCGCGCGCTGTCGGGCGAAGCCGCCGAGCCGGGTGCGGCGGGTGCAGCGGGTGCAGCCGCCGACGAGCGCGAAGCCGCGGGCGGCTGGCTGCCGGAGTTCGTCGAGGCGCGCGTGGCGCTCAAGCGGGCGCTGCTGCTGCGCACCGATGCCACGCCGGACGAGCAGCGGCGCATCGCCGCCATCCTGGCGCGGGCGACCGCCGAGATCAACGCCGGCCAGGGTGCCTAGTGCTGACCCGCATCCCGACACGCCATATTCCGTATTCCTCATTCCCCTCATTCCCCTCATTCCCGCCAACCAGGAAACCCATGACTACTCGCGACCTCACCGTGCAACGCGTTCGCCATGAACTCAAGATGCGCTTGCTGCAAGTGGTGCGTACCCAGGCGGTGTCGCCGCAATTGCTGCGCGTGACGCTGGCCGGCGACGACCTGAAGGGCTTTGTCTCCGCGTCTTTCGACGACCACATCAAGGTGTTCTTCCCGGCGCCGGGGCAAAGCAAGCCCGCGCTGCCGGAGCTTGGCCCCAACGGCCCTGTGTTTCCCGAAGGCCAGCCGAGGCCCGCCGCGCGCGACTACACGCCGCGCCGTTACGATGCCGCCGCGGGCGAGCTCGATATCGAGTTCGTGCTGCACGGCGATGGACCTGCCTCTACCTGGGCCGCGCAGGCTGCGCCCGGCCAGTATCTCGGCGTGGGCGGCCCGCGTGGGTCGTTCGTGATTCCCGAGGGCTTCGACTGGCACCTGCTGGTGGGCGACGAAACCGCGCTGCCTGCCATCGGCCGCCGGCTGGATGAGTTGCCGTCCGGTGTGCGCGCGCTGGTGGTGCTGGCGGTGGACAACGCCGCCGCAGAAATCCCGCTGCCTAGCCGCGCCGACGTGGAGATCCGCTGGCAGCACCGTGACAGCGCACCGGCAGATAGCGCCACCGGGCTGCTGGAACAAGCCTTGCGCGAGGTCACGCTGCCGCGCGGTGAAGGCTATGTGTGGGCGGCTGGCGAGGCCGCGTCGATTCGCGCCGTGCGTCAGTACCTGGTGGGCGAGCGCGGCGTCGAGAAGGGCCGCATCCGCGCGGCCAGCTACTGGAAGGCCGGGGCCGCCGCCGTCCACGAGAACATCGACGACTGAGCGGCGCATGCCGGCGGCAGTGCAAGCCTTGAAGGCCGGATCAACTGGTTTTACAATGCAACCGCCTCGCCATTGGCGCCGCATTCCGCGGCGCGCCGCATCTGGCGAGTGAAACGGAGTTGCACTATGGTCCGGCGAACCAGCCTGGAAGGCGCTGCATGTCCCGTGGCCCGCTCGCTCGATGTGATCGGCGACTGGTGGTCGCTGCTGATCGTGCGCGATGCCTTCGATGGCTTGCGGCGCTTTGGCGAGTTCCAGCGCAGCCTCGGCCTGGCGAAGAACATCCTCGCCGGCCGGCTGCGCACGCTGCTGGCCCACGGCATCCTGGAACAGGTGCCGGCCTCCGACGGCAGCGCCTACCAGGAATACGTGCTGACGCCGAAAGGGCGCGCGCTGTTTCCGGTGGTGGTGGGCTTGCGGCAGTGGGGCGAAGCGTTCTTCTATGTCCCTGGCGAGCCGCATTCCGTGTTGGTGGACAGCAAGGCTGGCAAGCCGGTGCGGCCGCTCGAGGTGCGTGCCGAGGATGGCCGGCTGCTCGGGCCGGACGATGCGGTGGTGAGGAAGGTCGGCGAGGACGCGTTGTAGTCAGCCCGGCGCCGGATCCATCGACTATCCCGACCTTCAACACTGTCCAGCACTGTCCAACATCTCTTCTCGCTCATCGCCATGCCGCAAATATCTCTCACCCGGCCGCCCCTTCTTGTCAGCGCCTGCCTGCTTGGCCAGCCCGTGCGCTATGACGGCCAGGCCAAGGCCCAGCCCGACGCCACGCTGGTCACGCTGGCGCGGCATTTCGAACTGATCCCGGTCTGCCCGGAATCCATGGGGGGTTTGCCGACGCCGCGCCCGCCGGCCGAGATCGTCGGCGGCAGCGGCCCGCAGGTGCTGGCCGGCGCGGCCATGGTGCGCGATGCCACCGGTGCCGACGTGACCGCGCCGTTCGTGGCGGGCGCCCGCGACGMGTTGGCCATCGCCCGGCAGCGTCAATGCCGGCACGCGCTGCTCAAAGCCTTGAGCCCGTCGTGCGGCAATCATGAACACTACGATGGTTCATTTGGCGGCGCGCTGCGCCCGGGCCAGGGCGTGGCCGCGGCGTTGCTGGCCGAGGCTGGCGTGCGCGTCTGGAATGAAAGCGAGATCGATGCCCTGATCCGCACGGCCGGCGTGCCCGGTGCGTAGTGGTGCCGCCGCCCAGCTTGCAAAAGCCGTAGACGCGGCCGGTATTCGCCGCTAAGATCTTTCCGGTCGGCCGCACCAACGGCTGGCAGCGTCGCTCGGACGGTTCCGGGCGCTTACGTTCAAGGAAAATCCATGTCAGCCTCCGCAGGCAAGCGCCGCTTCGCGCGTATCGATCGTCTTCCCCCGTACGTCTTCAATATCACCGCCGAGCTGAAAATGGCGGCGCGCCGCCGTGGCGAAGACATCATCGACATGAGCATGGGCAACCCGGACGGCGCCACGCCGCCGCACATCGTTGCCAAGCTTACCGAAGCCGCACAGCGCCCCGATACCCACGGTTACTCCGCCTCCAAGGGCATCCCGCGACTGCGCCGCGCGATCTCGCACTGGTATCGCGAGCGCTACGACGTCGAGATCGATCCGGACACCGAGGCCATTGTCACCATCGGCTCCAAGGAAGGGCTGGCCCACCTGATGCTGGCCACGCTCGATCGCGGCGACACCGTGCTGGTGCCCGACCCGAGCTATCCCATCCATATCTATGGCGCGGTGATTGCCGGAGCTGATATCCGCTCCGTGCCCCTGGTGCCGGGCGTGGACTTCTTCGCCGAGATGGAGCGCGCCATTCGCGGCAGCTATCCCAAGCCGAAGATGATCGTGCTGGGCTTTCCGTCGAATCCCACCGCGCAATGCGTGGAACTGGACTTCTTCGAGCGCGTGATCGCGCTGGCGCGCAAGCACGATATCTTCGTGGTGCACGACCTGGCCTATGCCGACATCGTGTTCGACGGCTGGAAGGCGCCGTCGATCATGCAGGTGGAAGGGGCGAAAGACATTGCCGTGGAGTTTTTCACGCTGTCCAAGAGCTACAACATGGCGGGCTGGCGCATCGGCTTCATGGTGGGCAACCCGGATCTGGTGGCCGCGCTCACGCGCATGAAGAGCTATCACGACTACGGCACGTTCACCCCGCTGCAGGTCGCCGCCATTGCCGCGCTGGAAGGTGACCAGCAATGCGTCAAGGAGATCGCCGCGCACTACCAGACACGCCGCGACGTGCTGGCACGCGGGCTGATTGAATCCGGCTGGCCGGTGGAGATTCCCAAGGCGTCGATGTATATCTGGGCGCGCATCCCCGAGCCGTATCGCGCGCTGGGCTCGCTGGAGTTCTCCAAGCAACTGCTGGCCAAGGCCAAGGTCTGCGTCTCGCCCGGCATCGGCTTTGGCGACTACGGCGACGAGTACGTGCGCTTTGCGCTGATCGAGAACGAAGCGCGTATCCGCCAGGCGGTGCGCGGCATCAAGGCGATGTTCCGCGCGGACGGGCTGGTGAAGGTGCCGGTGGACGAGCACCAGCCGCACGGCCACGCGCCGAAGCCCAAGGACTGAGTGCGTGGTTTTATCCGCATGCACGTGACCACACGCCGGCGCCAGGCCGGCGTGCAACCATCAGGCATTCCCTGATCGGCCAAGCATGACCAGCGGGTGGGACTCACGCGGCCATGCGCTGTCGAAGAACGACTGCACCACGGCCTCGCTGACCTCGCTCGCATCCTTCACGCGCCAGCGCGGCGCATTGTCCTTGTCGACGATCAGCGCGCGCACCCCCTCGATAAAATCGCCCTGCGTGAACGCGTGCGACACCACGCCAAGCTCCATGCGGAAGCAATCGGCAAGATCCAGGTCGCGGCCGCGCAGCAGCAATTCCTGCGTGACCGCCATCATCAGCGGCGATCGCCCGCGCAGGATATCGAGCGTGCGCGCGGCCCAGTCGGCATAGGCCGGGTCGGATTCCGCGGCCAGGCTGTCGAGCAGGGCTGCCACGCTGGCGTCTGCCCGGAAATGCCGCAGCACGGCAGGCAGCACCGACTGCAGCGGCGCCGCCGGCGCGCTGTCGGCAGGCGTTGCCTGCAGCGCGGCGCGCAGGTCCGCCAGCACGTCGCCTGTCCGGTTGATGGCTGCCAGCGTCTGCTCGAAGTGCTCCAGGCTTGCGGCAGGCACGGCCATGTCGGCCAGCTTGCACAGCAGCGTATCGGCAGCGCCAAGCGTCACGCCTGTCAGCCCGACATAGAGCGCCAGGGCCAGCGGCAGCTTCGACAAGAAATGGCTCGCGCCCACATCGGGCACCAGGCCGATGCCGGTCTCCGGCATGGCCACGCGCGAGCGCTCTGTGACCACGCGCAGGTGCGCGGCCTGCGCCAGGCCCATGCCGCCGCCCATGACGATGCCGTCCATCAGCGCCACAACCGGCTTGGGGTAGCCATGCAGGCGGTAGTCGAGCTGGTATTCGTCGACAAAGAACTGGCGATGCAGCGCCGTACCCGCGTGGAAACTGTCGTACAGCGCGCGGATGTCGCCGCCGGCGCAGAACGCCTTGGGGCCCGCGCCGCGCAGCACCACCGCGGCGATGTCGTCGCGTGCGGCCCAGGCGGCAAGCTGCGCATCGAGCAGGCCGATCATCGGGTAGGACAAGGCGTTCAACTGGCGCGGCCGGTTGAGCGTGATCAGGCCGATACCGTTGATCTCGACGAAGCACACCTCGTCTTCGGCGCTCGGCATGGCTGCAGGATGCCCCTGCGCGGCATCGTTCGGGTTCAGGCGCATGGCGTGGCTCCTAGGCATCGCGCCATTGCGGCGCACGTTTTTGCAGGAAGGCGTTGACGCCTTCGCGCTGGTCCTCGCCGTCGAACAGGTCGACAAAGCGCTCGCGCTCCAGCGCCAGCGCCGGGCCGCGCGGCACGCCCTGGCGCGCCAGGTGCACCAGCTGCTTGCTGTAGGCAGCCGCCCGCGGGCTCACATTGCTGGCGCGCTCGGCCAGCCGCAGCGCCGCGTCCAGCGCCTGGCCCGTGGGCACCATGTCTTCCACCAGCCCGATGCGCAGCGCGGTGGCGGCATCGATGCGTTCGTTGGCCAGGATCATGCGCTTGGCCCAGCCCTCGCCCACCAGCCAGGGCAGGGTTTGCGTGCCGCAGCCACACGGCAACAGGCCGACGCCGGCTTCCGGCAGCGCCATCTGGGCCTGTTCCTCGGCAATGCGCACGTCGCAGGCCAGCGCGCATTCCAGCCCGCCGCCCATTGCATAGCCGTTGATCGCCGCGATCACCAGGGGGCGTGCGTTTTGCAGCGCCTCAAAGGCGGCACCGAAGCGTTGCGCCATCAGCCGCGCATGGGCGCGATCGCCATCGGCAAAACCGTTGAGGTCGGCGCCGGCACTGAAGAAGCGGCTGCCGTCGCCGGTGATCACGATGGCGCGCACGCGCGTGTCTGCATTCAGCGTGGCTACCAGTTGCTGCAACTGTGCCAGCCCCTCGGCGTTGAATGCATTGGCGGGCGGGCGCTTGAGGGTGAGGCGGGCGATGTGCCCGTCGATGACGTGCTCGATCATGCTTGCCGCTCCTCTTGGGCCAGGTACTGGCGGATCACGCCCGAGAAGTCGAGCTGTCCGTCGCCGGCCTGGCTCACCGCCTGGTAGATCTGCTGGGCCAGCGCCCCGAGGAACAGCGGTTGCCGCACGCTGCGGGCGGCATCCGTGGCCAGGCCCAGGTCCTTGAGCATCAGGTCCGCGCCAAAGCCGCCGCTGTAGCCACGCGAGGCCGGCGCGGTCTCGATCACGCCCGGGTAAGGGTTGCAGGTGTCGGCGGCCCAGCAGCGGCCGGTGGAGGTGTTGACGATCCCGGCCAGCACGCCGGCGTCGATGCCCAGCTTGACGCCGAGCGCCATGGCTTCCGACACGCCGATCATGGAGATGCCGAGGATCAGGTTGTTGCAGATCTTGGCGACCTGTCCGGTGCCGGTGCCGCCGCAATGGACGATGTTGCGGCCCATGCCGGACAGCACGGGTTTCAGTTGTTCGAACAGGGCTTGTTCGGCGCCGACCATGAACGTCAGCGTACCGGCCTGCGCGCCGCCGGTGCCGCCGGAGACAGGGGCGTCGGCGATCGGGTTGCCTTGCTGGTTGGCCTCGACGGCCAGTGCGCGGATGGTGGCCGGGTCGATGGTGCTGGAGTCCACTAGCGGTACGCCGGGCCGTACGCCGGCAAGGACGCCTTCCGGGCCGAGGTAGGTGGCGCGGACGTGAGCAGCGGCCGGCAGCATGGTGATGACGAAGTCGGCTTCGGCGGCAGCCTTGCGGGCGGAGGGGGCTACGGCTGCGCCGTCGGCTTGCAGGGCTGACAGGGCGGTGGGGTTGAGGTCGAATACGGTCAGGGTGTGGCCTGCCTTGAGCAGGTTGCGGGCCATGGGGGCGCCCATGTTGCCTAGGCCGATGAAGGCTATGTGCATGTTGGCTCCTTACTCTTGGTGTTTGGTGTTTGGTGTTTGTGGCAACTGCTTAACTGCAACTGCTTAACTGCAACTGCTTAACGTCAAAAGCAACTGCAGTTTCACCACGCCTGCGGCGCGGCGACCTACTTTTTTGTCTTGCCAAAAAAGTAGGCAAAAAAGGCGCGCCGGATGGGGCGACTACCCCTCGGGCTTCGGCGAAAAGAGCGGCCGGGACCCAAACTCGCATCGCCTTAAGGCGATACTCAGACATGGGTCCCTCTTTTCCGCTCTTTTCGCCGAATCCCGAGGCGCCCCATACGGCCTTGGCACACCTCCACGGCTCGCTTCGCATCGCCGTGGGTGTTTCCCGCCCCTTCGGGCGCTTTACACGGCTACCACAGTTGGTTGATCTTGCCGCTGGTTGGCTCCCCTCTCCCACTTGTGGGCTCAGGATTACCCACAAATCATCGACATGACTTCATTCGTTCTGGCGGAAGATGCGATACATCTTGATGCTCTCGTGCAGGATGAAGAAGCCGCGCCAGAGCACAGTGGGCCCTGGCGGGCGGTCGTGCTTACGGCCCAGATAGCCGC